>USJM01000041.1 GCA_900555005.1 uncultured Lachnospiraceae bacterium
ATAATGGTGGTCGCGCTTTCCTATGTCTCATCGGGCTATTATGGTCTGTACTCAGCTCAGCAGATTCTTCACTCGAAGTATGATTCGCAGCTGATCGACAACAATGCACAATGATCTGTCAGCAGAACGGACACACTTGCATTTTTACAAATCAGGATACCGCCGACGGCAGCAGGAAGTTGATTCGTCCCTGCATCCAGATATCCGCCTTCAGCCGCATGCCCGGAAGGGGAAACCCTTCCAGGTCCTGACCTGTGATGCATGTGTCAAACAGAAGACCGCCGCAGTTCAAAAGCATCTTCCAGACAACCTCTCCCGTGACACTGCTGTGTTCTTCTCTCACGCGGTCTATGTTCGCCAGAATATGATACTGATCGGACTCCATCCCATAAGGGATGAAATACGTATCCACAACCGACAGAATGTCCTCGCCATCCTTGATCCGGTCCTGAGCTCTTCCATACATTTCCAGATTCTGTACTGTCAGCTCCTTCATGGCCTCATCGTCGCCCATCTTCGCCCGCTGGATTGTCTCAACCCGCTCCTCCTCCCAATCGGAAGGAGTCTCCATAAACCGGTGTCCCAGGTTTCTTGTCGGCAGAAGAATGCGTCCCCACTTTGCAAGCGCTGAAAATGTGGTTGTCACACGGCTTTCATGCTGCGGGTCATCCTTCAGACCTCTTAGATAGCACCCCGGATTCTGAAGCGTAAAGATCAGCGGCGCTCCGACATGTCCGTCATTGCAGACGCCTATAAAGGCATCCCCCATCAGTTTCTTCTGAATTCCAACACTACCGTCACTGCCCTCATCGGAACCCACAACATATGGATAGTAGGAAGTGCGGTGAAAGCCAAAGCTGTCCTGCATGCCCAGCACCTTCAGCCCGAATCCCTTCCCAAGCTCCTTGGAAAACTCGAGGAAGGTTGCCTTTGTATCCTCATCCCTGACCGATTCCATATGATCATATTTCTCATAGACCCTGTCGCAGAGCTTCTCGATATCCTTTTCCGTTATGCGATCATCTGTCAGACCGATCGATCTCAGGTAAGCATGCATAGGATTCCTTCACCACACTCCTCCGTACTTACGGATTTTCCGCCAGCCGGCTCCGTATATATCCGTATCTGTCAGGCACTCTTATGGAACGAGAACCTTCTTTCCGCCCATGTATGGCTGCAGCGCCTCCGGAATCGTAACACTTCCGTCTGCCTGCAGGTGATTCTCAAGGAACGCGATCAGCATTCTTGGCGGTGCCACACAGGTGTTATTCAGCGTGTTCGCCAGATGCTTTTTCCCGTCCGCTCCCTTGATCTTGATGTTCAGGCGGCGTGCCTGCGCATCTCCCAGATTCGAGCAGGATCCGACCTCAAAATACTTCTTCTGTCTTGGAGACCACGCCTCGACATCGAGGGACTTCACCTTCAGATCAGCCAGGTCACCGGAACAGCACTCCAGCGTGCGGACCGGGATCTCAAGGCTTCTGAAATAGTCCACCGTATTCTGCCACAGCTTGTCATACCACTTGTTCGCATCCTCAGGTTCGCAGATGACGATCATTTCCTGCTTCTCAAACTGATGAATTCTGTAGACGCCTCTCTCCTCGATGCCGTGTGCACCCTTCTCCTTGCGGAAGCAAGGGGAATAGCTGGTCAGTGTCAGCGGGAGCTTGTCCGCATCGATCGTCTCACCAATAAACCGGCCGATCATTGAGTGCTCTGAGGTTCCGATCAGATACAGATCCTCTCCCTCAATCTTGTACATCATCGCGTCCATCTCATCGAAGGACATCACACCGTCCACAACAGCTCTTCTGATCATGTACGGCGGAATGACATAGGTGAATCCTCTGTCGATCATAAAATCTCTTGCGTAGGAAAGGCAGGCAGAATGAAGCCTTGCGATATCGCCGAGCAGATAGTAGAAGCCATTGCCGGCAACGCGGCCTGCCGCATCCATGTCAATTCCATGAAGCTTTTCCATGATCTCTGTATGATAGGGAATCGGATAATCCGGGACAACCGGATCCCCGAACCGCTGAAGTTCGACATTCTCCGAATCATCCTTGCCGATCGGGACGGACGGATCAATGATGTTCGGGATGACCATCATCCGCTTCTTCAGCTCCTCCTCGACAGTCTTCTCCTTCTCAGACAGTTCTGCAACCCTCGCCTGGTTTTTTGTTACCTCTTCCTTTGCAGCCATGGCCTCATCTTTTTTGCCCTCGTGCATCAGCTTTCCAATCTCCTTGGAAATGCGGTTGCGGTCGGCCTGAAGTGCCTGCAGCTCCTGTTTGATCTCACGGTTCTGTCTGTCAAGCTCAATCACTTCATCTACAAGCGGAAGCTTCTGATCTTCAAACTTCTTCCGAATGTTCTCTTTGACAATATCCGGATTTTCTCTGACAAATTTAATATCCAGCATCTTTCATTTCCTCCCGATGTCTCTTTCAAATGTCCCGGTCGCACGTGTTGTCGGCCAGGACCGATCTGTATGCCGATATGCTGACTGTTCCTTCTGCTCTGCCCTAAGACTGTATCCCAATTCGGGTGATTCGTCCAGTCTCATCTCGGACTTACGCATGGTTTATGTTGTTTGAATAAGTTGTGACAGCCTGCCTGAGCGCTTCCTTCTCCTCTTCGCCAAGAACGATATACGACTCGCCTTTGACGATTTCCTTGATATAGGTGTAACACCCTTCCTTGCTGTGAATGGCGTTCAAAACAAAACCTGTGTTATCCTGATCCAGAAGGGCCAGTGCGAAGCTCATTCTTCCGCCGACATCCGGAAATGCATCATATTTCACGATTCCTGTCTTCATCGGCGTCCTTCTCATGATGTCTTTGATATGCTGAATCTCGGCCGCCTGATTTTTGCACTGTTCACCGATCCGCTCTACCTCGATGAATTCACTCTCCATCGCCTTTTCCAGAGAAGCGCCATCCTTTCCTCTCATAAAGAGCTTATATCGTTTCAGGAAGCGGCTCATCTTCATCGACACATGTGCCAGATAGAACAAGACAAGCGCCATGATCAGAAGGACCACAATCATCAGAATTCCGGGATCAAAGCCCAGGCTGTTCAGAAAACTGCTCTGCATTCCTATTTTACCCCCATCCCCTCACTCAGCTTTCATCACTGTTCAATATGGCGTGATATACACGCTCCAGCTCATCACTTGAAAAATACTCTATCTCAATTCTGCCCTTCTCCGGGTTTTTCGATTGAATACTGACCTTCGTCCCAAGAGAAGTCCGCATCTTTTCCTCCATATCCTGGTAGATGATCTGAAGCTGCTGACTGATCACCGGCTTTTTATCCGGGACCGGTTTTTTCTGAAGTTTCCGGACATAATTCTCTACCTCCCGGACACTCCATTTTTCATCGAACGCCTTCTGTGCAATCTGATATTGAAGGTCTTTGTCTTCAATGGTGAGCAGGGCCCGCACATGGCCTGTTGACAGCATCTCACTGATCAGCATATTTTGAACACGTTCATCCAGCTTCAAAAGGCGCAGGGAGTTTGTCACAGAGGCTCTGCTTCTGGAAACACGCTCAGCGACTTCATCCTGTGTCAGCTGATATTCATCAATCAGCCTCTTGTAAGCGGATGCCTCCTCGATCGGGTTCAGATCCTGCCTCTGAATGTTCTCGATCAGAGAGAGCTCCATGATATCCCTGTCCGAGTAATCACGAACCAGAACTGGAACTGTTTTCAGTCCAGCAAGTCTTGCTGCCCGCCATCTTCTCTCACCGGCAATGATTTCATAATATCCATCTCTCATCTGGACAATGAGAGGCTGTATCACGCCATGCACCTTGATGGAATCTGAGAGTTCCTGAAGTGCATCCTCATCGAACCTTTTTCGTGGCTGATCTCTGTTTGGCTCTACCAGATTGATGTCAACCTCAAGCTGTCCATTTCTGTTTGACTCCGATTCCTCCACCGCAATGACATCTTTTCCGGCGTTCTCCGCAGTCTCAGCAGTTACTGATTCTTCCGTATCCTTTGCCGCCCCGTCTTTTTCGTTTACCGGCTCTGCTCCGGATTTCTTCAGTCTCTTATTTTTTTCATTTTTTTCAGCAGCGTCTTTTTTCTTTCCGCCGGCATTCTTTTCCGGAATCAGAATATCCAGGCCTCTCTGGCCCAATCCACTTCTTCTAGCCATCAAGTCCTCCTGTAATGAATCACTTTCGATGCAAGTTTTTCATATGCCTTTGCTCCGGAAGACTTTGGATCATACTCTGTGATCGGCATTCCATAGCTTGGAGCCTCCGCCAGCCGGACATTTCTTGGAATAATACACTTATAGATCTTTTTATCTGTATTCTGCGTCACGTTTTCGACAACCTGTGTTGCAAGATTTGTTCTGCCATCATACATGGTAAAGACGATTCCCTCGATCTTCAGCCGATCATTCTCACGTTCCTGTATCAGCGAAACCGTCTGCATCAGCTGGGCCAGTCCCTCCAGCGCATAATATTCACACTGAAGCGGCACAATGACTGAATCAGCCGCGCACATCGCATTGATCGTCAGAATATTCAAAGAAGGAGGGCAATCCATGATTATGTAATCATATTTGTCCTTGATTTTTCCAAGTTCCTTCTTTAATATATGGTTCTTATCCGCAACATCCGATAATTGAATTTCGGCTGCCGCCAGATTCACATCAGAAGGAACAATTGAAAGCTTTGGCCTGACATTGCTGATGATCGCGTCCTCAATTGATGCATCTCCAAGCATGACATCATATACCGTCTTCCTGACAGATGACGGATCAATATCAAATCCACCGGAAGCATTTCCCTGTGGATCCATATCAATCAGAAGGACTCTCTTCTTTTTTATCGCAATATATGCTGACAGATTGATAGCAGTTGTCGTTTTCCCGACTCCGCCTTTTTGATTTGCGATGACGATTATTCTCCCCATATTCCACCTCGCATTCGGGTTTTATTTTAGCACACATCAATTTTCATGGCTATAATGTTTCACGTGAAACATACCATCCATATTCAATGCTTTGCTCCACATGTTTCACGTTCTATATGTTTCACGTGAAACATCATATTTTTCCAATATGGTCTCAATTGCGGTAGCGGATCAACAGAAAACATACTATAATGATTACATTTCAATGAGTCCGTCACCACGCATGTCTGCATGCGAGTGGTGGCTGGACTTCATGAGTGTCAATGGTACTTTTGACGCTCATATTTTATAATCGTTTTGAGTGAATTTTGCAGATATCAGGCTGACAGTCAGCCTTCCAGGCTATGAGGTGAATTTATGGTTAGTTTGAAGGAACATATCAAGACTCTATTGAAGCTTGACTTTCTGGCACTCTGCATCATGCATACAGCAAACCGATTCATTACTTCATTTTCCACATCAAAGAATATGCTGAAACCAGGTATCGGAAAGTACTTTAAGTGGAAGTACGGAGATATTTTCTACCAGAAAATCGGAGAAGGTACTCCGATCGTGCTGCTTCATGATGTGAACCCTGCAGAGAGCGGATATGTATGGTTTGATGTGATTGAGTCTCTGAGCAGGAACCACACTCTTTATATTGTTGACCTCCCAGGATGCGGGCGTTCTGCGAAACCCAATACCACGTATACCAACTATTTTTATGTATTGTTTCTAAGCAGCTTTATCAAAAAGGTGGTGAAAAGAAAAACAGATGTGATCGCAGACGGATATTCCTCTTCGATTGCATTGATGGTTTCCGTTCTGGATGCTTCCCTGATTCACCATATCACAGCCATTAATCCTCAGAGTCTGGGGAATCTTGGAAGAACGGAATCCAGGCGGTCAAGAGTCGGAAAACTCCTTCTTTCACTTCCTGTTCTTGGGACGAGTCTGTACAATATTGAGATGTCCCGCAGAAATCTGGATTACCGCTTTACGGAGGACTATCTCTACAATCCCTTCCGCAGCAACAATCGGTTTATAGATGCGTTTTATGAAGGCGCTCATTACCATGAATGTGCAGGAAAGTATCTGCTGGCCTCTATCAAGGGGATCTATCTGACAATCAATATTCAGAAGGCTCTGAAAAAAACACAGGCTGGATTTACGATTCTCTATGGAGAAGGTGTTGAGCATTCTTCCGATATTGTCAGGGAATATACAGCCCTTAACAGCAGCATCCAGGTATGCCCGATCACAAAGACGAAATATCTTCCTATGATGGAATTTCCAAAGGCATTCCTCCATGCTGCTGAAAAGGCTGGTGTTGTCTGAGCATATGATCGATATCAGCAGATTGGTTCTTTCCCCGGCATTCCCGCTTTTCGCGGGAACTTTGCCGGGGTTTTCTGATTCTTTTGAATGATCACAAAGCTTCTTTCGAGTGCCGTTCCAGGGATGGTATCCTTTTCTACCCTGCTTTTTGTGCCGCCTAACAGACGAATGGCTTTCTGTGCAGCTTCCCATTCTTCTTCAATATCCGCTGATTTATAGGAGACAAAGAGTCCTCCCTCTTTCACAAGCGGCAGGCAATATTCACTGAGCGTTGATAAGTTTGCCACAGCTCTTGATACAACCAGATCGTACTGTTCACGGTAATTCCGGTCTCTTCCAAGATCCTCTGCCCTTCCGTGAACAGTATCAATCCCGGTTAACCCGCATGCACCGATCACATCATCCAGAAAAAGGATTCTTTTATTAAGAGAGTCTGCAAGTGTCACATGAAGCCATGGGAATGCGATTTTCAAGGGAATCCCGGGAAACCCTGCGCCTGTTCCCATATCCAGAATGCTCATCTCACGGCTTAGATCGACATGGCGCACCACCAGCAAACTATCCAGATAGTGTTTTTCCACGACCTCCAGTGGCTGCGTAATAGCCGTCAGATTCATGACCTTGTTCTTTTCGACCATGCAGCTGTAGTAGATTTCGAACTGTCTGATCTGCTCATTTGTCAGAACAATTCCAAGATCCATGCAGCGCATCTTCAGTATAGAAAGACATTCGTTGATTGTTCTTTCTGTCATTCTCCGCTATTCCTCTCTCCGCGCATTTTTTTCAGATAAATCAGAAGAACTGAAAGGTCTGCCGGGTTCACACCCATGATTCTGGACGCCTGTCCGATCGAGGATGGCCTGACCTTCATCAGTTTCTGCCTCGCCTCGATCCGCAGACTTGGCACCTGAGTGTAATCAATCTCATCAGGAATCAGTGTCTTTTCCGCTTTTTCAAATTGCGCAACCTGCTTCTCCTGTCTTCTGATATACCCTTCATACTTGATTTCGATATTGACCTCCTCCTGAACCTGAACCGGAAGATCCGGGCGATCCGGATCAATTTCCGACAGACAGAAGTAATCAAGCTCCGGCCGCCGAATCAGTTCCGCAAGGGATGCAGACGTCGAAAGCGAATCACTTCCGCATCGCTTCAGACAGTCCTGCACCTTCTC
This sequence comes from uncultured Lachnospiraceae bacterium, assembly GCA_900555005.1. Next base: position 7,426 of record USJM01000041.1, read on the forward strand.
GCTGGCTCCGATTGTGACATGGCGGACACGATCCGTCTCCTCTTCAATCTGTCTTTTCTTCTTTAAAAAACGCTGATATCTCTCCTCGGAAATCAGTCCTGCCCGATAACCCTTTTCAGTCAGTCTTAAATCTGCATTATCCTGCCGCAGAAGAAGCCTGTATTCTGCTCTGGAGGTCATCATCCGATATGGCTCGGTGCTTTCCTTCGTGATAAGATCATCTACCAGAACACCGATATATCCCTCCGATCGCTCAATCAGAAGGGGGGCTTTCCCCATGATCTTCAGTGCAGCATTGATGCCGGCATAGAGCCCCTGCGCCGCAGCCTCCTCATACCCGGAGCTTCCATTCATCTGCCCGGCGGCGTAAAGTCCCGGAATCTCCCGAAATTCAAGTGTACGATTCAGCTGCTGGGCATCTATACAGTCATATTCGATTGCATATGCATTTCTGACGATATTGGCATGTTCCAGTCCCGGTACAGATCGATACATTTCGATTTGTACATCCTCTGGCATGCTGGAGGACATACCGTCGATGTACATTTCATTTGTATTTCGTCCCTGCGGCTCGACAAACACCTGATGGCTCTTTCTCTCCGCAAACCGGACCACCTTGTCCTCGATCGAAGGACAATAGCGAGGTCCCACTCCACTGATTTTTCCGGAATAGAGCGGGGACCTGTCCAGGTTCCGGCGGATGATATCATGTGTTTCCTCTGTCGTGTGCGTCAGCCAGACAATTGCCTGATCGATCTGTACATCCTTCGGATCCGTCTCAAATGAGAAAGGAACAACCGGTACATCCCCTGTCTGCGGCACCATCTTCGAATAGTCGATGGTCTTTCCATCCATTCTGCAGGGAGTTCCTGTCTTAAACCGCTTCATCCCAACGCCGTGCCGTCTGAGGGAGTCTGTCAGGGGCGTCGCAGACTGAAGTCCGTTCGGCCCGGTGTATGTCACCATATCTCCGCAGATGCATCGTGCGTTCAGATACGTTCCTGTACAAAGAATCGCAGCCCTGCAGTGCCAGATCGCACCGGAATCGGTCTTCACACCCGTCAGTCTTCCTGACGCATCTGTCAGAATCTCATCCACCTCCATCTGCCGGATTGTCAGATTTTCCTGATTCTGGAGTGTCTGCCTCATCCGCATGCTGTAGGCATCCTTGTCAGCCTGTGCCCTGAGTGAGTGGACAGCAGGACCCTTCGACTTGTTCAGCATCTTTGACTGCAGAAATGTATGATCGATGCACTTTCCCATCTCGCCGCCAAGGGCATCTATTTCCCTTACCAGGTGTCCCTTGGAGCTTCCGCCGATATGTGGATTGCAGGGCATCATGGCAATCGAATCCGCCGACACCGTAAAGATCACTGTGGAAAGTCCGAGTCTTGCGCAGGAAAGCGCAGCTTCACAGCCTGCATGTCCGGCACCGACGACAATCACATCTGTCCATTCTTCAACCCTTGCCATGTCTCCTCACTTTCCCATACAGAATCTGCTGAAAATCTCATTCACCAGGTCCTCACCGGCCTCCTGTCCTGTGATCTCACCGAGTGCTTCGTAGGCACTCATCAGGTCTATCGTATAGAAATCCTCCGGCATCTGGCTGTCGATGCTTTCTGAAAGCTGCTTCAGACTCTCCAGTGCACGCTTCAGCAGCTCCTTGTGACGTGCATTCGTAATGACGATCTCGTCATTGAATGAAAGCTTTCCGTCAAAAAACATAGTCCGAAGCGCGGATACCAGTTCGTCAAGACCTGTCTTCTCTGTTGCAGAAAATGGAAGGACCGGAATGCCGTCCCCCAGCCCTGCCTCTGAGGCCATCCTGCGGATCTGCCGTTCATCGGTCATCGTATGCAGGTCCGTCTTATTCTGGAGGATGATGATCTTTTTCCCCTGAATCAGATTTAAAATTTCCCGATCCTCAGTATCGATACATGTAGATGAATCAATCAAATAGAAAACCAGGTCAGCCCGCCCGATTGCACCCTTTGCGCGCTGCACCCCGATCTTTTCAACCAGATCATCTGTCTCCCGGATTCCGGCAGTGTCCGTCACAACGAGCGTCATACCGCCGACGGTGATCGTCTCTGTCAGAACATCTCTTGTCGTTCCGGCTACAGGGGTGACAATGGCACGATCTTCACCCAGAAGCAGGTTCATCAGCGAGGATTTGCCCGCATTTGGTTTTCCGACGATGGCTGTCCGGATACCTTCCTGCATCAGTCTCCCGGAATCCGCTGTAGCAAGCAGTGCAGATAGTTCTTTCGTCCATCGCTGCACAGCACTGGAAAATTCCGGCAGATACGATTCAAATGACAGTGCTTCCGGATCGTCCAGGCAGGCCTCGATGTGGGCGACTGATAGAGCATCTCCTTCCGGACTTTCTCGATCCGCCGGTACAGCGTACCCTGGACCTGGCTGACCGCATTCTGAAGCGCAAACCGGTTCTTCGACTCAATGACGTCCATTACGGCTTCCGCCTCCGTCAGGTCGATTCTTCCGTTCAGATATGCACGCTTCGTAAACTCTCCCGGCTGCGCGGCTCTCGCTCCGGCCTTCAAAACTGCATCCAGAACACGGGTCACAGCCAGAACGCCTCCATGGCAGCTGATCTCCACCACGTCCTCCGCCGTATAAGTTCTCGGTGCACGCATGACAGACACCAGCACCTCATCAATCACATCGGCGGGTTTGCTCTGCAGAGCATTTCCGGCTGCATCAGGCTCTACAATATAGCCATAGTGAATGGTATGAGTTTCCACTTTCGCAAGTCTTTTTTTCCCGCCCGGTGAACGGTAAACCCGGTCTGCTATCTCAACTGCATCTGGTCCGCTGATCCGGATCACCCCGATTCCAGACTCCGACACAGCTGTAGATATGGCTGCAATCGTGTCTGTGTCCTCTATCTTCCACATCTCCATCTCCACTTTCTTCTGATCGATTATTCATATTACACGACCGGCGGACAAACACAAGAAGGCATCCGGCGTCTCCTGTCTGAACTGAAACCGGCAAAAAAAGCCACCGCACAGCTTGCTTTCAAACCATGCGGTGGACGTTCGATTCGGTTATTCTGTTGAATTCGCCTGAATGTCTTCGGGATCCCTTTACTCTTCCTTCATATCCTCACGGTCGCTGTACCTGGAGGAACGTCCGCCCCGGCTGTAGCCGCCTTTTGATCCGCGGCCATAGCCATGTCCGTTCCGGTATCCGCCTCTGTGTCCTCTGTCTCCATACTTCCGGTCCAGAAGATCGAGGTCCGCATCCTTTTTCAGCGTGACAACAACCTTTCTGTCCGGCTCCTCACCCTCACTGTGTGTGGTAACAAACGGATCTCCCTGCAGAGCTGAATGGATGATCCGTCTCTCATACGGGTTCATCGGCTCCAGGTAGACAGGCTGTCTGGTTTTCTTGACCTTCATGGCAATGTTCTTCGCCAGATTCTCAAGGGTCGCCTTTCTTCTTTCTCTGTAGTTCTCGGTATCCAGCTTGACCCGCACATAGTACGACTTTCCCTTGTTGACAACCAGAGAAGTCAGGTACTGCAGAGAATCCAGTGTCTGTCCTCTCTTCCCGATCAGAAGTCCCATCTCGTCTCCTTCCATCGAGACGTTCAGGCACTCTCCGTCATAGGAAGAGCTCAGATTCACAGTCATCCCCATCGATGAGAACACATTCTTCAGAAATGTCTCTGCCCGCTCGATGGCTTCACTTGGATCGTCCAGCACCTTGATGTCGCTGTTTCTTCTCTCACGTCTGGACTCGAAACTGTCCTCATTCTCCGGCGTGGATTCTGCATCCGGAACCTCTGCTGAATCGTCATTCTCATCCGGTTCGTGACTGTCAGACTGCGGTTCCTCACCTGCTTTCTGATCTGCGTCATCACCACTGTCAGCCCGAGGTGTTTGTTCTGCCTGCCCTACCGCCGGGTCATTCTTTTTTTTCTCAGAAGCCTCCGCTGAAGACGCTGGAGTTTCCGCTGCAGGGCTGTATGGCTTCTGTGGCTTCTCAGTCTCCCTGCGGACCGATGCCTCGATCACGGCATCCTTTGCCCCGATGCCGAGAAAACCTCTCGATTCGTGCTCAATCACCGTGTATTCGATATTGTCACTTGTTGTATTCAGCTCAATGGCAGCATTCAGGATGGCGTCATTGACTGTCTTTCCGCTGACTCTGATAGACTCGCTCATGATATTGCCTCACTTCTTCTGATGCTCTCTGTTATACTCTGACACCATGTTGGCCCGCTCTGCCAGCGATCCGTGCCGGACATTCTTCTTCTCGCTTCCGAGATCCTCCGACAGATTCTTTGCCTTGTTCTGCATCGTGCGAGCTTTGGACAGCTTCGGATTTTCCGGAGCCTCAATCTGTCTGGTGTTGATCGTGGCATTCTTCATGATCGACTGTCCGGACACACCGCCCTTCTTCTCCATCCTTGCCTTCTGCTTTTCAAGGTTCTTCTGAAGAAGTTCATTCACGTCTTCCTTCTCGAGCCTGCGATTGATGAAAATCTGCTGGACGGTACGGATCACGGCAGACGCAATCCAGTAGATGCCCATACCAACCGGAAGCGTCAGCGTAAAGAACGCGGACATCAGCGGCATCACGGTATTCATCGTCTTCATCGTCGCCGCCGT
>USJM01000042.1 GCA_900555005.1 uncultured Lachnospiraceae bacterium
CCTCGCTCAGTTCGAACTGTGTGAACTGAGCGCCTGTCTTCCCATCCAGGAGATACATCCGACCGCCACAGCTTGCATAGATCACATATCCGGTTCCATCCTCGTTATAAACACAGACAGGGGACGACCATGCATAGAATGCCTTGTGTTCCCATTTTACCTCCCCTGTCTTTTTATCAAGGCAGGCCAGAACACCACCTGAAGGCGTGCCCGTCATCGCGACTGTCACATAGATGTTGTCATCCAGACTGTCCCGGCCAACCGCGATTGTCGACTGGACACCGCCGGAGACCCCCTTCTGAGAATAACAGTCATATTCCCGCTTCCAGATGATTTCACCCGTCTCCGCATCAATCTTCCAGATCGGAATCGGAGCGGTCGTATTGCTCCTCCACCCTATATGAAAGGATGTCGATATGTACAGATACAGATGCCCATTCTCAGCCGACAGTACAGGGGTATCGTTGGTATCATCCAGCGTATCCTGGACCCAGACCAGCTGCAGCGTATGCAGATCCATGCACATCAGGTTCCCGCCATTGTCCGCCACAAACAAATAGCCCTTGTATATGTCGCAGCTGTCCTCCATACCAAGCCAGTACTGCTGAACGCTCGTTCTTGTTCCCATGTAGTGCCATTTGACCACCTTGTCCGGATTGATCGAAATCTGTCCCGTCGTCTGGTCATATACAGTATTCAGATGGAAGAGATACAGGATGCCGTTTTCTCCGGGCCAGATCAGTGTATCGGTTTCCGCATCCACAAGTGGAGACGAATCAAAATAGCTCAGGTTTCCCCTGAGTGAGAATTCATCGATCGCTCCGAATTCATACATGGTGCTCATGTCTACCAGATTCACGATAAATGCATGAGCTGTTCCTTCATTGCTGTCATATCCAGCACCGACATAGAGGATCGGATATCCTCTGGGATCAAGCGCACCCGCGCCCTTGAAGGTCCACCCCAGATAGAGCGGATCCCTTGTCTTCTCCCCCGTTTCCATATCCAGGAAATAGACATATCCGTCCATACAGGCATAGATGACTTCGACCAGATCGTCCTTCTCCTTCGCCCAGTCGTACATTGCCATGTTCTTTTTCTGATTTCGGCTCCACCGCCTGAGAAGCGGCTGTCCAGTCCATCCGGACCCGGTCCAGGTAGCTGTGCCGACAGTCAGGCCACCGGTCTGCTGGGTCCAGACTCCTTCAATGGAGGCATCCCGGATGTCTGCATGTCCATACGTCGGATCGTCACGGAAGTTGTTCCCCCGGAAGGTCACAATCCCGTCCACATCCGTATAATCCTGCGGCATCCCGAACTGAATGTCCGTATCAGATACATACGTCGACGGATCATCCAGGACTTTCCCATTTACTTCGATTCCTGTCGATGCAATCAGATTAGAAGGTCTGGTCGATTCCACCGCATGCGGGGAAAAAGGTACCTCTGTCTCTGGTTCTGCCGCCGGCTCCGACTCTGTCTCCACCCCAGACATCATGCCGCTTTCCGTCCCGATTCCGCCCGGCTCACCCAAGTGAGTACCGGCTGCGTTATACTTCGCCTGATGGATCAGATTCCAGGCGCCTTCCCATCCGCTTTCCAGGACCGTACAGATCTGCGAACGGCCTTCCCAGCAGAAAAATGCAGCCACCAGAACCGCCACAAGGATCAGCACATTCCTCATTGTATGTCTGGGCTTCAGACAACCCATGTCCTTGTAGGGTTTTGTCGCTGCATACCGGCTGTACAACCGATACTTTTCCTGCTCCGGGCTGCTCTCTCTGCTCATTGTCCGATACTCCCTCCCTTTATACCTGTTAAGGCCAGTCCATTATCGCACCGCTGAAAAATCGCGTCAAACATCGATATGAGGTAACCAGACATGCTCCCACCCGATCTGCTGTTCCTGCTCTCCTTTTCAATGGGCTGCGCCCTTTATGACCTGAAAACCGGAAAGATCCCGAATTTTTTCGTGCTCTGCGGACTTCTGTGCGGCTCTGCCACACTGCTTCTATCCTGTGCCGGAGCTTCCCTGAGCACGATTTTCCGGATCCGCTTTCCTGTTTTCAATCTCGCTCAGTCGGATCCAGCCAGCTGCATCCTGGGCTTCCTGCTGCCATACCTCCTCTTCGGACTTCCCGTCCTCCTCGGTATGATCGGCGGAGGCGACGTCAAGCTGCTGTCCGTCTCCGGTCTGTTTCTAGGCGCAGAAGCCGTATGGAACGTGATCCAGACCTCTGTCCTGATCGGTGCCGTCTATGCGGGGTTCGTTCTGGTTCGTCACCGCAATGGATATCAGCGGTTTATGTTTCTCCGGAACTATCTCTGCGAGGTAGCATCTGTACTCCGCAGCCGCCAAACTCCCCCGGCCAGTCTTCCTGCCGTTTCGCACCCCAGCCTGTCCCTTTCAAGTATCCATCCTTCCGGGGCAGCACATGCCGGCCCTCTGCTCTCTCATCCCCGCCTGCGCCGCTATCGCAGCGCGGGGACGGCAGATGCTGAATTCTGCTTCTCCGTCCCGATCTTTCTGGCACTTCTTGTTCACACCCTGCTGGCGCAGTTTCCATGAACGTCTTTCACCATCACCAGAGGAGGTCTTATGACAGAAACCAAAAAAATCTTTGCGATCTGCGATCTGGATGAACATTATGTCGTCCGGCTCGCGAACTACCTCACTGAAAAAAAGGCTGTTCCTTTCGAGATACTTGCCTTTACAAACCTTGACAGTCTCGCGATCTATGCCGGGGCACACCCAATCGAAATTCTCCTGATTTCGCGACAAGCGCTGAATGAAAAGGTCAAGGAGCTGAATATCAGACGAATTCTGCTGCTAAGCGACAGCGATGAATTTGCCCGCCAGCTCGCAGCGTCCCCGGATGACTTCCTTCATATCCCTGATGAGGAAGACACTGCATCATCCATTTCCTACCCGTCCATCCGGAAGTTCCAGTCCTCCGAGAACATCGCCAGGGAAGTCATGAGCTATTACACGGAGGGCCGCCTGGGACTTTCCAAGAAGCTTCAGGAAATCAGCACATCCATCTACGCTGTCCACTCCCCGATCGCCCGCTGCGGAAAAACGCTGTTCTCACTGACTCTATCGGAAATTCTGGGCGAAAAAAAGAAGACCCTCTACCTGAATCTGGAAAATTACAGCGGCTTTGAAGCCCTTTTCGGTCAGACATACCGGTCTGACCTGACCGACCTCGTCTACCTTTCCAGAAAAAATGAAGGGAGTCTTCCTCTAAAACTTGAACATGTCATCCGCCCGCTTCGGAACGCCGACTACATTCCTCCGGCTTTCTTCCCCGGTGACCTGAGAGAGATTCATGCCGGAGAATGGATTTCCTTTCTCACTTCCACCGCTGCTTTTATGGAGTATCGGGCAATTGTCCTCGATATCGGAAGCGAGCCGTCCGGTATCCCCGACCTTCTCTCATCCGCCGCCCACATCTACATGCCTGTGCTTCCCGATCCACTATCCCGGGCAAAAATCTCACAGTATGAAAAGGATATGGAAGCCTTGTCCTTCAGTCCGCTGATGGACAGAACCGTCCGGCTGTACCTTCCGGAAGTTTCCGTCCGCGGAGGCGGAAGCGAATTCCTGGACCATCTGATCAGCAGTGATATGGGGCGCTATGTCCGAAGACTGCTCTCCGAGGAAGCCATGCAGGCGTGTACGCCTCCCCGGCATCAGACAGCGATGCAGCCCTGATCCTCCCCGTTGTCAGGAACGGATATAGTCCTGCTCAGACTTCGGCGGCCGGGTCATCAGGTTCCGAACTGTCTCCCTCGGATCCGCACCGTGGTTGATCACAGCATCGACGGCGTCAACAAGCGGCATCTCCACACCATACTTTTTCTCCAGCTCCAGCGCTGCAGGTATGGCATTGATGCCTTCGACAACCATCCCGACCTTCTTCACAGCCTGGTCCGGCTTCATTCCCTGCCCGATCAGGTGCCCGCAGCGATTGTTTCTGGAATGCTCGGACGTCGCTGTGACAATCAGGTCTCCGATTCCTGCCAGACCGTAGAAGGTCTCCGCCTTGCATCCCATCTTCAGGCCAAGCATCGTAATCTCATGCATGCCGCGTGTGATCAGCGCTGCCTTCGTGTTGTCACCATATCCAAGCCCGAGTGCGATCCCGGACGCAAGTGCAATGATATTCTTCAGGGCGCCACAGAGTTCAATGCCCAGTACATCGTCATTCGTATAGACGCGCATGACATCATTCATAAAGACTTTCTGGACATATTCTGCCGTCTTCATATCTGTGCAGGACGCGACAATCGTCGTCGGAAGATCCAGTGAGACCTCCTCCGCATGGGTCGGGCCGGACAGCGCGACCAGCCTGACAGACGAATGTTTTCCGTCTTTGCCAAGCTCATCTCCAATCACCTGCGTCAGGGTAAACAGCGTATCCGGCTCAATTCCCTTCGCCACATCGACAATCACCTGTCCATCCGGGATATACGGAGCCGCCTTCCTTGCTGTTGACCGGACAAAGACAGAGGGCACTGCAAAAAGAAGAATATCCTTTCCCGTGCATACCTCCTCGATGTCCTTTGTAAAGACAATCGAATCCGGAATGATCATACCCGGCAGATTCGGGTGTCTCCTCGTCTTGCTGTATTCCTCCACTTCTTTCGGAAGGGCGGACCACACCATCACATCATAGCCCATGTTTGAAAGCATTCTGGCAAGCGCCATTCCCCATGTACCTGCTCCGAGGACTCCAATCTTTACCATATCTCTATTCCTCTCTGCGAACCCAAACCTGCACCGACAAAAGCATTCTACCATCATTCCAAGACGGGGGCAAACTGCACCCTTCTGCTGCCTTCGATCCCCTCCGCCTGCTCTCGATCTGCCTCTGATCTGCTTCGATCTGCTTTGATCTGCCTCTATCTGCTCTCGATCTGTTTCGATCTGTCCTTAATATGCCCTCAACCTGTCTTCCACCCCTACGTCAGCATTCCTTCTTCTCAGATACCGGCGCTGCCGGAATCTCGCCCGGCTCCTTCCTTGCCTTCAGCTGCTTCAGGAATGAAACCGCGAACGGGACTGAGATCAGGGCTGCGGTGATATCTGAAATCGGCTGTGCGATCTCAATTCCTGTCAGACCGAGATAAAGCGGAAGGAGCTCGATCAGCGGAATGAAGCAGAGCCCCGTTCGAAGCGCGGATAGAAAAAGCGCCCTTCCACTTTTCCCGATACTCTGGAACATCATGTTAATCGGAACCGACAACGGCTGAAACAGTGCGGACACACAGGCCCATCTCAGAGCAACGGTTCCGATTTCAATCACCTCCGGATCGTTGCGGAACCAGGTGATGATCGGCTGCGCAAAAATCATACAGACGACGGCAAACACGGACAACAGGCCTGCGGCCATTTTCACTGTGAAATGGAAGCTTTCGCGCACACGCTGGTACTTCCGTGCTCCATAGTTGAAGGAAATGACAGGCTGCATGCCCTGCCCCGTCCCGATCGCGCAGGCGCCGATGAAGAAGCTCATTCTGCCTACGATACTCATCGCTGCAATGGCCGGATCGCCGTACACCTTCGCCTGCTGATTCAGCAGGATGGTACTGGCCGCATTCAGCCCCTGGCGCAGAAGACTGGGCGATCCGACCTTCATGATCTCCCAGTACGTTGAAAGCTCCGTGCTGATACGGTGCGGCGAGACATCTGTAACGGTGATATGGATGTAGAACATTGAAAGAAGAATCAGAAAACTGATGATCTGAGAAAGGCAGGTAGACAGCCCGGCGCCGGACACCCCCATCCCAAAGCCGAACATCAGGATCGGATCGCCGATCATATTCAGGATTCCGCCGGTTGTCAGGCCAATCATCGCGTACATCGCCCTGCCCTCATAGCGAAGCAGGTTGTTCAGCGTACAGCTTGCGGACAGAAACGGGCCGGCAATCAGAATCCAGACGGCATACTGACGGGCGTACGGAAGGATGGTCTTGGTGCTGCCCAGAAAATACAGAACCCGGTTCAGATTCAGATAGAAGGCCAGTGACAAAAGCGTTCCCAGAAGGGAGGACAGGAAAAATGTACTTGCCGCGAACATCTTTGCCTTTTCAGGGCTCTTCGCCCCGAGAAACCTTGCAACAAAACTTCCTGCGCCATGTCCGCACATGAATCCGATGGCCTGATAGAAGGTCATGAACGCGAAGACAATCCCAACGAGATGTCCCGAGCCGCGAGACAAAGTACGTATCTGCAGTATTGTAGATGTTTGTCACAAGCATGCTGATAATCGTCGGGAACGCCAGCGTTCCGATCAGCTTCCCGATGGGTGTCTGCGTCATCCGAATGTACTGCTTCCTTGTCTGCTCTTCATTTTGATTCTGCATACCATGATTCCTTCATTCCTGTGGGACTGCCGCTCCACCACAGACAACAGAGCGGCAGAGCCTGATTCTCTCTGCCGCTTTCATGTCTTCCGTATTTCCTGTTACTCCGCTTCTTCGTCTTCCTCAGCCGTGCACCGGATGTGAAGCTCATCCAGCTGCTGCTGCGTTACCTCGGAGGGCGCTCCCATCATGACATCCTGCGCAGTTTTATTCATCGGGAACGGAATGACTTCCCGGATGGAATCCTCCCCTGCCAGAAGCATAACCATGCGGTCAATGCCTGGCGCGATGCCGGCATGAGGCGGTGCCCCGTAAGTGAAGGCATTGTACATCGCCGGGAATCTCTTCTTGACATCTTCCTCGCCGAGACGAACCATCTCGAATGCCTTGACCATAATCTCCGGATCATGGTTCCGGACCGCTCCTGATGAAAGCTCGATGCCGTTGCAGACGATATCGTACTGGTCCGCCATGATCGAAAGAGGATCGATTTCACCTCTCTCCGCCTTCAGCAGGGTCTCAAGCCCGCCGCTCGGCATGGAGAACGGATTATGGCAGAACTCCAGCTCTCCGGACTCCTCGCCGATCTCATACATCGGGAAGTCCACAATCCAGCAGAATGCATACTGTTCTTTGTCCATATGGCCGGGAACTGCCGCGCCAAGCGTCTTGACCAGAACACCTGCCGTCTTCTGCGCCTGGGAAAGCTTTCCTGACGAAAGCGCAACAAAGTCACCCGGCTTCAGATTCAGCTTTGCAAATACCTGCTCCCTGATCGGTTGACAAACTTTGAGATGCCGCCGACCAGCTCTCCCTGCTCGTCCACACGGAACCAGTATGGTTTGTCACCTGCCTGAACTTCAACGCCTGCCAGCGTCTTGTCGATGAACTTTCTGGTCTCATTGAACCCGCTCACCACACTGCCTTGACAACGCCGCTCTCAAACGGTCCGAAGCCACAGCCGCCCAGCACATCGGTCACATCCTGGACATACAGATCAATTCTCAGATCCGGTTTGTCTGTTCCATACTTGTCCATCGCTTCCCTGTATGGAATCCGGAGGAATGGAGCCTCAGACGCCCTGTCATAGGTGCCGTATTTCGCAAACACCGGCGGAAGGACGTCCTCCATCACCTGGAATACATCCTCCGGCTTGCAAACGCCATCTCCATATCCAGCTGATAGAACTCGCCCGGTGAACGATCCCCGCGGGCATCCTCATCGCGGAAACAGGGGGCAATCTGGAAATAGCGATCAAAGCCCGCTGTCATAAGCAGCTGCTTGAACTGCTGCGGGGCCTGCGGCAGCGCATAAAACTTTCCGGGGTGCTTCCTTGCAGGAACCAGGTAGTCTCTCGCGCCTTCCGGGCTGGAGGCCGTCAGAATCGGCGTTGTGATCTCCATGAAGCCATGATCCGTCATCGCCTGCCTGAGCGCTGCCACAACCTGGCAGCGGAGTATAATATTCTTCTTCACCTCCGGATTGCGGAGATCCAGATAACGGTATTTCAGCCGCTGGGACTCATCCGCCTCACGGCTGCGGTTGATCTCAAAAGGAAGCTCGCTGTGGAAACACTTTCCAAGCACTGTCACCTTCTGCGGGACAACCTCGATCTCGCCGGTTGCCTGCTTTTTGTTCTTGGAGCTTCTCTCCCGGACCGTTCCGGTCACCTGGATCGTGGATTCCTTCGTGATATCCCTGAAGAGTCTTACCATCTCTTCTGTCTCGGCAACGACCTGCGTGGTTCCGTAAAAATCCCTCACGACAACGAACGCAAGACCGGCAGAAACAACACGCATATTCTCAAGCCAGCCTGCAAGCGTGACCGTCTTTCCAACATCCCCAATGCGAAGCTCGCCACATGTGTGCGTACGCGACTGCATCATACTCTACCTCCTGACGCGGGCCTGAACTTCCGCACAGACGCCCCTGCTGACGACCTGAAAGAACCCCCGCCTTGAATTTTCACACTCCGGATATTCTACTATTTCTGCCGGTTTCTGTAAACCAGCCAGCTGCAACCTTCGTAAAGTCAGCTGCAGCCTCCGCAAAGTCCTTCCCGGACGGTCCTTTCAGAGTCCGTATCTCTTTACGGCGCAGTCCTGGTCGGAATGTAAACACCCTCATAGTGCTTGATCTCATGATCCCGCTTCCGCTCATCCGGGACCTGATATCCGTGGAGCCCGATCAGCCGCTGATTGCTGCTCCCGCGAAACAGGAGCGTGGAATCCTTCTTCTCCAGTACAAACTCGCCATCCACCAGACAGTCAATATAGGAAAGCATTTCGTCCGTCACCTCAGTCCGGACCTTCACTCCTGTGCTGGATACACTGTCACTCAGAAGATCCTTCTCGTATGTATACCCTGTATAGCACCAGATGTCCTTTTCCGGATACGTTTCCCGGACCTTTCTGAGCAGCTTCACCAGCACACGCTGGTTCTCCGGTTCAAATGGCTCTCCGCCCAGCAGCGTCAGCCCCTGGATGTACACCGGGCTCAGCAGCCGCAGAAGCTCCGCCTGCGTCTCCTCCGTATAAGGCTTTCCATACTGGAAATCCCAGGCCATCGCATTGAAGCACTCCCTGCAGTGATGCCGGCAGCCTGACACAAACAGGCTGACCCTCACGCCTGGTCCGTCGGCAACATCGACTCCTTTGATATTCGCGTAGTACATATTGCTTCTCCCATCCCGTTGTTCTTGTGTCTTCCGGCTGCCGTCCATTTGCGCATGAGACTGCATTTTTCACAGCTGCCGCACCTCTCCACCTTCCCGGTTCAGCCAGGCGGCATCCGGTTCATGTTAAGCCGGCATCTTTCAAGCCTGAAGAAACAGGCGCCCGCTTCAATCGGACGCCTGTTCCCATCATTCATATGGTGATTCAGATACTTTTGAGCCACCGCTCCTGCGTGCTTGCGATTACAGGTGCAGTACCCTGTCCTTGATCTCCTGCGTTCTTCCCTGATTCCAGAACTGGGTTCCGATATAACCACAGGTACGTCTTGCAACGGACATCTTGGTCTGATCGGTATTGCCGCAGTTCGGGCAGACCCAGATCAGCTTTCCGTGCTCATCCTCGTGGATCTGAATCTCCCCATCATAACCGCAGACCTCACAGTAATCGCTCTTGGTGTTGAGCTCCGCATACATGATGTTCTCATAGATGAACTGCATAACCGAAAGCACTGCCGGAATATTGTCCTGCAGGTTCGGCACCTCCACATAGCTGATTGCGCCGCCCGGGGAGAGCTTCTGGAACTCCGACTCGAACTCCAGCTTGCGGAATGCGTCGATCTTCTCTCTGACATTCACATGGTAGCTGTTGGTGATGTAGTTATGGTCTGTGACATCCTTAATGATACCGAACCGCTTCTGCAGGCACTTTGCAAACTTGTATGTTGTGGATTCCATCGGTGTACCGTAGAGCGAGTAGCTGATATTCTCCGCTTTTCTCCACTTCATGCAGTAATCATTCAGCGTCTGCATGACCTTCAGTGCAAATGGCTTTGCCTCCTCATCGGTGTGACTCTTTCCGGTCATCTCCACGCACATCTCATACAGGCCGGCATAGCCGAGGCTGATGGTCGAGTAGTTTCCGAACAGCAGCTTGTCTATCTTCTCGCCCTTCTTCAGTCTTGCAAGCGCGCCATACTGCCAGAGAATCGGTGCCACATCTGACGGCGTACCCATGAGTCTCTCATGACGGCAGCGGAGCGCCCTGTGGCAAAGCTCCAGACGCTCATCGAGAATCTTCCAGAATTCGTCAAACTTGTCCGTTCCGGTCTTCTCCGCCTCCCGGACAGCAGAGCAGGCGACGTCGACGAGGTTGATCGTGACAACCCCCTGATTGAAGCGGCCATAGTACTTGTGCTGCCCCGGCGTGTAATCTCCTGCCTCTGCCTTGTTGCCAGCGTTGCAAAGTCCCTCCGGCTGCTGTTCATTGTCCGGTGTCAGAAAACTTCTGCAGCCCATGCACGGATAGACATCGCCCTTGAGCTCCTTCATCTTCTTCGCAGAGATATAGTCCGGCACCATCCGCTTTGCCGTGCATTCCGCAGCCAGCTTCGTCAGATACCAGTACTTGGAATCCTCTGTGATGTTGTCCTCATCCAGCACATAGATCAGCTTCGGGAACGCCGGCGTGATCCACACGCCCTTCTCGTTCTTGACGCCCTGCATCCGCTGGCGGAGCACCTCCTCAATCAGCATCGCCAGGTCTTCCCGGGTCTGCCCCTCCGGCACTTCGTCCAGATACATGAACATCGTCACAAACGGCGCCTGACCGTTGCAGGTCATCAGTGTAATAGCTGATACTGAATCGTCTGGATTCCCCTTGTAACCTCATCCTTCAGGCGGATCTCGGCGATCGACTCAACCTTCTTCTCGTCAATCTCTTCCCCGACCGCCCGGAGCTCATCTGCCGTCTGCTTTCTGAGTTTCTTTCTGCTGATGTCGACAAACGGCGCCAGATGTGCCAGCGTGAAGGACTGCCCGCCGTACTGGTTGGATGCCACCTGCGCGACAATCTGCGTCGTGACATTCGCTGCTGTGTAGAAGCTGTGCGGCTTCTCAATCAGCGTCTCGCTGATGACCGTCCCGTTCTGAAGCATATCCTCCAGGTTGATCAGGTCGCAGTTGTGTTCCTTCTGTGCATAATAGTCCGAATCATGAAAATGAATGATCCCAGCTTCATGCGCCCGGACAACCTCCTCCGGAAGCAGGATTCTGCGGCTCAGATCCCGGCTGACCTCACCGGCCATATAATCACGCTGAGTGGAGTTGATGACAGGATTCTTGTTGGAGTTCTCCTGCTTTACTTCCTCATTGTTCTGCTCGATCAGCGCCAGGATACCGTCGTCGGTCGTGTTGGACTTGCGCGCAAGCGTCCTCTTGTAACGGTAGCGGACATACTTCTGCGCCACCTCAAAGCCGCGCATCTCCATGATACCGGTCTCGACCATGTCCTGAATGTCCTCGACATTGACCGCATGAGGCGCCCTGCGGACCTCCCGGGCGACATTCTCGGACACCGCACGGATCTGCACATCGCTCATCTGGTGGATCGGATCCACCTCCTTGTTCGCCTTCGCAATGGCATTGAAGATCTTCTCAATGTCAAACGTAACTTCCTCTCCGTTGCGCTTGATCACGTTTGTCTGTACATTCTCTTCCACGATAGCTCCGCCCCTTCCCACTGATTCATCATACAATACCTTATCCTTGCCGGAATTCTTCTGCAAACACGCACAGATTGTCTGTTTATTCTGTCAGCAGCCGCTCATATTTCATTTGCTTTATCCAGATATAGGCATGTATGTTTTCTTTTTCACAATATCTTGTATGTTTGTGCCTTGCTATCATATCGCAGCAGCTCTCCTTTTGCAACATGGCAAAATAGACAAACTCCTGACTGCCTTTTTCAAAAGCCAGCCCGCAGGATCCTTCCGGAACGCGGAAATCAGGCAACTCTCCAAACGCTTCCCCGCTGACAGACGGCGTGCGCTGCGGCTGATGATCCCGAACATATCAGGATTTCAGCGGCTGCTGCACACGCTTCGTGCAATTTGACGAAGCCAGCCGCCAGGAGTCATGATCTGCAAGCAAGCCTGCATCATGGCTTCCGGCTCGCCGCCTTCACAAAAATCCACGCCAACGT
>USJM01000043.1 GCA_900555005.1 uncultured Lachnospiraceae bacterium
AAGAAAGGTGCGAAGGCGTTCGGCGACGCGACAACCAAGAATGTCGGAAAGCCGATTTCCATTGTCTATGATGGGGAAACGATCAGTTCTCCGGTTGTGCAGCAGGCCATCACAGACGGGAAGTGCGAGATTTCAGGCAACTTCACGCTGGATTCCGCCAAGGAACTGGCCTCTTCCATCCGTATCGGCTCTCTTCCCCTGGAACTGGAGAAATCCGTTCCCAGGTTGTCGGTGCACAGCTCGGTCAGCAGGCTCTGAAGACCTCCCTGATCGGCGGTATCATCGGCGTCATCTGTGTCATGATCATCATGATCGCTGCTTACAAGGTTCCGGGCATTGTCGCTTCCTTCGCCCTTCTTCTTTACACGGCGCTGGATCTCGTTGCCATGAATGCCTTTGACATGACGCTGACGCTCCCCGGTATTGCAGGTGTCATCCTGTCTATCGGTATGGCAGTCGACGCCAATGTCATTATCTATGCCCGGATTCGCGAAGAGATCGCAAACGGGAATTCTGTCCGTTCCGCAATTGACACCGGATTCCGCAGGCTTTGTCCGCCATCATCGATGGCAATGTCACCACCCTGATTGCATGCCTGGTTCTTTACATCATGGGAACAGGCTCCGTGAAGGGCTTCGCCGAATCCCTGGCACTTGGTATTTTCCTGTCCATGTTTACGGCGCTCTTCGTGTCAAAGTGGATTGTCAAGTCCTTCTATGCGCTCGGCATGTCCGATCCGAAGTATTTCGGAAAGATGATCGCGATCAAGCGGCTCAACATGGTCGGGAACAGGAAGATTTTCTTCACGATTGCTCTGATCGCGATCCTGACCGGCCCTGTCGCCTGCATCGCAAACCACGCGGCCGGAAGAGGGGCTCTGAACTTCTCGATGGAGTTCCGCGGCGGTACCTCCACGGATGTGACGTTCAAGGATTCCTATGACATCAACGCCATCGATACCAAGATCAAACCTGTCATCCAGAAGGTCATTGGAGAAGCGGAGGTGCAGGCGCAGAAGGTTGCCGGCGGCAATGAGATCATCTTCAAGACCCGCACGCTGAGCAATGACGAACGTCAGAAGCTTTCCGATGCTCTCGACAAGGAGTTCCCGATCGATACGTACAAGGACAACGCCGGCGAGCAGGCAAAGGCCATCAGCTTTGAGACCATATCCGGAACGGTTTCAAATGAGATGAGAAGAGATGCTGTCGTTGCGGTCATCATCGCGGTCGTCTGCATGCTGATCTACATCTGGTTCCGTTTCTCGGATCTGCGCTTTGCTCCTCGGCGATCATCGCCCTGATCCATGATGTGCTGGTTGTATTTGCCAGCTATGCCATCACGAGGATCTCGGTCGGCGGAACCTTCATCGCCGTCATGCTGACAATCGTCGGTTATTCGATCAACTCCACGATCGTCATCTTCGACCGTGTCCGTGAGAATCTGAAGAGCCGTGACAGGTACGAATCACTTGAAGCGCTGGTCGATGACAGCATCACTTCCACCATGACGCGAAGCATCTACACCTCGCTGACAACATTTGTCACCGTCTTCTTCCTGTATATCGTCGGCGTTCCCTCGATCAAGGAATTCTCACTTCCGCTGATCGTCGGTATCATCGCCGGAATGTACTCCTCCGTGTGCCTGACCGGTGCGATGTGGTATGTAATGCGGATCCGCAAGGACAGAAGGGATCAGGCAGCTGCCCAGTCCGCTGCAGCCGCAAAGGCAGCAGGTAAGATTACCGCGAGCAAGAAAAAGAAAAAGCATGTTCCGCAGGCCTGAAGCCTGACGGACAAATCATGTTCTGGCTGCCGGAAGGTGGCTTGAAAGAGCCTGCGGCTCCCGGGCGCTGCGTCTGCGCGCGCGGGAGACTGCAGGCTTTTTTGACGTTTCATTTACAGACACAGAAAGGTAGATTCCTTTGGAAAAATGGTTCGAAATCCGGAAATCCGGAGATTTCATCAAAATGGGAAAGCAATTCGGGATTGACCCGATGGCAGCAAGGGTCATGCGGAACCGCGGGATCGAGAGCGAAGCAGATGCCAGGCGATATCTCTACGGGTCGCTTCAGGATCTCGACAGTCCCGCTGAGCTGGATGGAACTGACAGGGCAGCGGACATCATTCTGGAGAAAATCCGCCAGCATCGATCCATCAGGGTCATCGGCGACTATGATATCGATGGCGTCTGCGCAACCTGCATCCTGGTGAAAGGGCTTTCAGCCCTCGGCGGTGATGTCTCCTATGATATTCCCGAGCGGCTTTCCGACGGGTATGGCCTCAATGTCCGTCTGGTGGAGGAGGCCATCCGGGATAAGGTTGATACGCTGATCACGGTTGATAACGGGATCTCCGCCTTGTCCCAGATCCGGCTTGCAAAGGATGCCGGCATGCTGGTCTTTGTGACACCCCATCATTCCCAGCCATACCGGGACGAGGACGGTGTCCGGCGCTGGCTGAAACCGCCTGCCGATGTTGTCATCGACCCGAATCTGCACGACTGCGGTTACCCGAACAAGGCACTCTGCGGTGCGGGGGTTGCGTGGAAGCTTCTCTATATGATGGAAGCACGCCTCCGGACATCTGAAGGCAGCCTTCCGTCTCCTGACTGCTGTCCGCTGACAATGAAGCTTCTCCCGTTTGCTGCATTTGCGACGGTCGGAGATGTCATGGATCTGAAGGGGGAGAACCGGGTTCTTGTCAAAACCGGTCTCCGCCTTCTGGAAAAATCGAGAAATATCGGGATGAGGGCGCTCATATCAGCCTGCGGGCTGGAGGGCCGGTCTCTCTCAGCCTACCACATCGGATTTGTACTGGGACCCTGCATCAACGCCGGTGGAAGACTGGAGACAGCACACGAGGCAGTGGCTCTTTTCCTCTCCGGGGACGAGCAGAAGGCCCGCCAGCTCGCGGAACATCTCTGCGGTCTCAACCAGGAGCGGAAGGAGCTGACCGACCGGGGCGTTGCACAGGCCATGGCAGAAGCAGAAGACGGGCCCCTTTCATCCGACAGGGTCCTTGTAATCTATCTGCCGGGGACACACGAATCCATCGCGGGGATCATCGCCGGTAAAGTGAGAGAACGCACCGGCAAGCCGTGCTTTATCCTGACGGACGCCCAGGAAGAAGGACTGTTAAAGGGAAGCGGCCGCTCGATTGCGGAATACTCGATGTATGATGAGCTGACAGGCTGCAGGGATCTGCTCGAAAAATTCGGCGGACATCCGATGGCAGCCGGTCTGTCTCTACGGGCGGAGAATCTTGAGAAATTCCGCAGAAGGCTCAACGAGGCCTGCACACTGACAGAAGAGGATCTCGCGAAAAAAGTCATGCTGGACGCAAGGCTTCCCCTTTCGTACATTTCCGAGGAACTCGTTGAAAGCCTGAAGCTTCTGGAGCCCTTTGGAAAAGGTAATGAGCGTCCTCTTTTCGGAGAGCAGAACCTTTCTCTTCTTTCCTGCAGGGTACTGGGAAAGCACAGAAATGTACTGAAGCTTGCGGTTGCATCCGGCACCCGGCGCATGAGCGCGGTTTGTTTCTGCGACGCGGACAGTCTGCTTGAACGTCTCTCAGCCGAAGGCGGCGTGGAGGAGGTGAAGAAACTGATGGCAGGCCTTCCAAACAGTCTGCGTGTGACGGCAGCCTTCTATCCGGAGGTGAATGAATACCGCGGAAACAGGGAGATTCAGATATGTATAACGAACATAAAGTAGGCATGTCTGACGTCTGTTCATGTCTGTGAAAAGTTTGACAATCAGTCCCTGAGAGAGTACGATAGAAAAGATACTGAGGGAGCCGACTGGTGTCTGAAAAACAGTTCGGCTTTTATCATGAGAAAGGAGAAAGACAGCACATATGGGTGAAATCACACAATACAGCTATTTCCCCGGATGTACGCTGAAGACCAAGGCCAGGGATCTGGACCGCTATGCCAGATCCTGTGCGGCAAAGCTCGGCGCAGAGCTTGTCGAGCCGGAGATGTGGCAGTGCTGCGGCGGTGTCTATCCGCTTGGCTCTGACGAGATCGGGAACAAGCTGTCCTCTGTGAGGGCGCTGAACGATGCCAAGGAACATGGCCTGGAGCTCGTAACCGTCTGTTCCGCCTGCTACCATGTCATCAAGCGGGTGAATGATGATATGGCCAATGTTCCGGATATCCAGACGCGTGCGAACAACTACGCGCAGTTCGACGAACCCTACAAGGGAGAGACGAAGGTTCTGCATTATCTGGAACTCCTTCGCGACCGGATCGGTTTTGACAAGGTGAAGGAGGCGGTGACAAAGCCGCTGACCGGAAAGAAGATCGGAGCGTACTATGGCTGCCTTCTGCTTCGCCCGTCGAAGATCCTTCAGTTTGATGATCCGGAGAATCCTTCCATCATGGAGGACTTCATCAGCGCGATCGGTGCGACACCGGTCCGTTACCAGATGAGAAACGAGTGCTGCGGCGGCTACCGCTCGATGGAAAACCGTGCGCTTTCCGACAAGCTCGTCGGAAAGATTTTCACAGACGCAAGAAACGCCGGCTGTGAAGAGCTGATCACCGCCTGCCCGCTCTGCTGGTACAACCTGAACCAGTACCAGGGACCGGATAAGCTTCCGGTCCGCTACATGACCGAGGTTCTCGCGGAGGCGCTCGACCTTCTGGAAGCGAAGCCGGATCCAGCTGAGCTTGACGGTGTCTCCTGTGCATGTATGCACGAAGCCGGAAAGGAGGCCTGAAGATGACTCCTGATGAAAGACTGATCAGAGACGAAATTCTCGCAATCTCGGAAGTCGATGTGACAAAGTGCATGCACTGCGGCAAGTGCTCCGCTTCCTGCCCGGCCTACGATGTGATGGACATCAAGCCGCACCAGTTCCCGAGCTATATGGCTCACGGAGAGATCCGCGAGCTTATGAACTCCACGACAATCTGGGAATGCCTTGGGTGCTCCACCTGCATCGAGAGATGCCCGAGGAATGTCAAGCCGGGCAAGCTCATCGACGGTGTCCGCCAGGCTGTCATCCGTCAGCGCGGCGGTTCCCACCTGTATCCGGAACAGATTCCGGCTATGGTCGACCCACAGATGCCGCAGCAGCTGCTCGTCAGCGTACTGCGCAGAGAGAGAAAGTAAGCGGAGGTGAAATCAGGTGCAAAGAATCGGTGTATTTGTCTGTCACTGCGGCACAAACATCGCCGCTACGGTTGATGTTTCCAAAGTCGCCGAGGCAGCCAAACATGAGCCGGGCGTGGTCTATGCCGTTGACTACACATATATGTGTTCCGAGAACGGTCAGAATCTGATCGCCCAGGCAATCAAGGATTACGGTCTTACCGCAATCGTGGTCTGCTCCTGCTCTCCGCGTATGCATGAGGCTACATTCCGTGCCGTTGCCGAGAAGGCCGGCATCAATCCGTTCATGGTAGAGATCGCCAATATCCGTGAGCAGTGTTCCTGGGTCCACAAGGATATGGAGGAAGGAACACCGAAGGCGATCACGCTGATGAAGACAGCTGTCGCAAAGGTCAATCTGGACAGCCCGCTTCAGGAAGGCGAGAGCACAGTTACAAAGCGCGCCCTGGTCATCGGCGGCGGAATCGCAGGAATCCAGACGGCTCTTGACATTGCGGATGCCGGATACAAGGTCGACATCGTTGAAAAACTTCCGTCCATCGGCGGACGTATGAGCCAGCTGGACAAGACATTCCCGACGCTCGACTGCTCGTCCTGCATCCTCACTCCGAGAATGACAGAGGTCAACCAGAACCCGAATATCCGGATCTTCACCTACTCTGAGGTGACGGATGTGTCTGGTTTCGTCGGAAACTTCACTGTCCAGATCACAAAGCATTCCCGTTCCGTAAGAGCGGAAGACTGCACGGGCTGCGGCATCTGTACATCGAAGTGCCCGTCCAGAAAGACGCCGAACGAATTCAACAGGGGACTCGATACAAGACCGGCCATCTACATTCCGTTTGCGCAGGCCATCCCGAATGTTCCGGTCATCGACAAGGAGCACTGCATCCATTTCAAGACCGGAAAGTGCGGAATCTGCTCCAAGGTCTGCCCGTCCCACGCAGTCGACTACGAGCTGAAGGACGAGATCATCGAGGAGAAGTACGGCGCGATTGTCGTTGCAACCGGATTTGATATGATCGATCTTCACAAGTTCGGCGAGCTCGGCTACGGCGTGAGCAAGGATGTTGTTTCCTCCATCGAGCTGGAACGGCTGATGAACGCAGCCGGACCGACATCCGGTCATCTTGAAAGGATGTCCGACCACAAGCAGCCGAAGGAGATGGTCTTCATCCAGTGTGTCGGATCCAGATGCTCACCGGATGACAGGAGAGGAAAGACCTACTGTTCCAAGATCTGCTGTATGTACACGGCAAAACAGGCGATCCTGATCAAGGATCACTATCCGGACACCAACATCCATGTGTTCTACATTGATGTCCGTACGCCCGGGAAGAATTTTGATGAATTCTACCGCAGGGCGGTCGAGCAGTACGGCGTTGACTACATCAAGGGCAATGTCGGAAAGGTGACACCGCTTCCGAACGGAAAGCTTCACGTTCACGGCATTGACCTTCTCGACCAGAAGGATGTCGAGATCGACGCGGATATGGTTGTCCTGGCAGGCGCGATCGAACCGAACCCGGATATCCGGAAGCTGGCGACGATGCTGACGCTCTCGATCGACAACAACAACTTCCTCAACGAGGCTCATGCAAAGCTTCGCCCGGTTGAGGCAGCAACCGCCGGCGTCTTCATGTCCGGTGTTGTCCAGGGTCCGAAGGATATTCCGGAGACAGTTGCCCAGGCAGGTGCGGCTGCCATCAAGGTCGTCGGCCTCCTCGCGAAGGACAAGCTGAAGACGAATCCGTGCATTGCGCAGCCCGATGAGCTGTACTGCAATGGCTGCTCCGTCTGCGCGAATGTCTGCCCGTACGGCGCGATCACTTATGTCGACAAGGAAATTCGTGATCATGGTCTGCGTGAGACCAGAAGAATTGCGTCGGTCAACTCGGCTCTGTGCAAGGGCTGCGGTGCCTGCTCGGTAGCATGCCCGTCCGGTGCGATGAACCTGAAGGGATTCACCAACAGACAGATCATGGCGGAGGTAGATACAGTATGCCAGTAATCGAAAAGACTGCCTCCCCGGAGGCGATGCTTGAAAAAGAGAACCTCGCATATCTCGGCGAGGCGGACGCAAAGAAGGAGAGTACCTTCACACCGAAGATCGTCGCATTCTGCTGCAACTGGTGTTCCTATGCAGGCGCCGATCTTGCCGGCAACAACAGAGCGGACTACCCGGCGAACATCAAGATTATCCGTGTCCCGTGTTCCGGACGTGTCAATCCGCTGTTCATCATGAGGGCATTCGAGAAGGGCGCCGACGGTGTCATCATCTGCGGCTGCCACCCGGGAGACTGCCACTATACGACAGGAAACTACTATACACGCAGAAGAATGGCGCTTCTGATTTCGATGCTGGACTATCTGGGTGTCGACAAGGGAAGAGTCCGTGTTGAGTGGGTTTCCGCATCGGAAGGTGCGAGGTTCGCATCGATCATGAACGAGTTTGCAGATACGATCAAAAACCTCGGCAGGAACGTGAGATTGGAGGATATCAGATGCAGGAATTGATCAACCGCGCAAAAGAACTCCTCGCTGACGGCACTGTCGTCCGCGTTCTCGGCTGGAAGAAAGGGGATCTGCCGTACAATCCGGAGCCGCATATCTTTACATCTGCTCAGGAGCTCGAGAAGGATTTCATCTACAATGGATTCTGCGGGGCAAACCTCAGCAAATACATGATTGCGGCAACAAAGCTGGAAGGAAAGACGCTCGTCTTTCTGAAACCGTGCGACACGTTCAGCTTCAACCAGCTGATCAAGGAGCATCAGGTGAACCGCGACAATGCGTACATCATCGGTGTCGGCTGCAAGGGCAAGCTTGACCACAGGAAGTTTGCCGCGATGGGACTTGGCGACATCGCCGGGATCTCCGGAATCGAGCTGAGCGATGCATGCGACCGGATTCATGTAAAGACAATTTACGGCGAGGAGAGGGACATCGATTACCGCGATGTCATGCTGGAAAGATGCTTCTTCTGCAAGACGAAGGAACATCAGATCTTCGATGAGAAGCTCCTCGATTCCAAGGATACGGTTGCAGAGGGTGCTGACCGTTTTGAGGAAGTCCGAAAGATTGAGGCGATGACCCCGGCGGAGCGCTATGCGTTCTTCCGCTCAGAGCTTTCAAAGTGCATTCGCTGCAATGCCTGCAGAAATGTCTGCCCGGCATGCAACTGCAGACACTGTGTCTTTGACAATACGAAATATGACACTGCCCAGAAGGCGAACGCAGATACATTTGAGGAGAATATGTTCCACATCATCCGCGCCTTCCATGTCGCTGGAAGATGTACAGACTGTGGTGAGTGCTCCAGAGTCTGCCCGCAGAACATCCCGCTGCATCTGTTCAACCGCAAGTTCATTCTGGATGCAGATGACCTGTATGGAGAGTTCCAGGCCGGTTCGGACACGACGACTCCCGGACCTCTGACCGCATACACGCTTCACGATGTTGAGCCCGCAGCCGGGCTGGAGAGGAGCAGAGGATGAAAAAGATTGCGAAAGAGAACCTCCCGAAGCTCTTTGCTGAGGTATCGGCTGCAATGGATCTCTTCACACCTGTGAAGATGGCCGATGTGACAAACTGGGGACTGTGGGATGACAGCAGAGTGGCAGACCTTGACACACTGAAGACGGTCAAGAGCCCGAAGGATGTCTTTTTCCCGCAGTGCCAGACGCTTTATATGGTTCACCACGATGACAATGGATTTGAGATCAGCCCGATGAGCTGACCGAGAAGCCATTCTGCGTATTCGGAATCCGTCCCTGTGATGTGAAGGCACTGACGGTCATGGATCAGGTTTTCCTGAACCAGGAGCCGGTTGACACCTTCTACAAGGCGAGAAGAGAACATGCCATTCTGGTATCGCTTGCGTGCCACAAGCCGGCGCAGACCTGCTTCTGCAAAGTCTTCGGCACGGATGCTGCGGCTCCGGATGCAGATGTCGCAATGTGGGCGATCGACGGATTCTTCTATCTTGATGCCCAGACAGAGAAGGGTACCGCCTGGCTGGATCAGTTCGCAGGCGTCTTCGAGGATGCGGGAGATGTCAGTGACAAGATCTCAAAGGAACAGGATTCAATCCGCAGCATTGTCGAAACGCTTCCCTATACGCACCTTTCGCTTGAGGGATGGGGACCTGGCAAGGTTGATGAAAAGTTCAATGATCCTCACTGGAAGGAACTCTCAGACGCATGCCTGGCATGCGGAACCTGTACCTTCGTCTGCCCGACCTGCCAGTGCTATGACATCAAGGACTTCAATACCGGTCACGGCATCCAGAGATACCGCTGCTGGGACAGCTGCATGTACTCTGACTTCACGCTGATGGCAGCGGCGAACAATCGTCTGACCCAGATGCAGCGCTACCGTCAGAGATTCATGCACAAGCTGGTATACTTCCCGGAGAACAACAACGGCCTGTATATGTGCGTCGGCTGCGGCCGCTGTGTGGACAAGTGTCCGCAGGCACTGAATATTGTCAAAGTGATCAAGACGATGGGAAAGGAGAACGCAGATGTCTGAAGAATGCCTGTGTCATAACGACAAATATGTGCGTGATGCCCTGATCCCTCAGGTCGGAATCATCCAGAAGATCACGCAGGAAACGCCCGATGTGAGATCCTTCCAGGTCATCAAACCGGGCGGCGGCAAGCTGATTGATCAGATGCCCGGACAGTGCGCGATGATCTGCGCACCTGGTATCGGTGAGGCGATGTTCTCCATCACCTCCTCGCCCACTGTCAAAGACTACAACGAATTCTCCATCAAGGAATGCGGAGAACTTACAACCTATCTTCATGGCCTTCACGAGGGAGACCAGATCCTGGTCAGAGGCCCCTATGGCAACCATTTCCCGGTTGAGGACAAGTTCAAGGGCAAGAACCTTCTGTTCATCGCAGGCGGAATCGGCCTCGCGCCGCTTCGCTCTGTCATCAACTACTGCCTTGCACACCGTGAGGACTACGGAACCATCAATGTTCTTTACGGTTCCCGCTCCAAGAAGGATCTCGTCAAGCTTGAGGAAATCCAGAATGTATGGGAGAAGGCTCCGAACACGAATGTCTATCTGACCATCGACCGGGAAGATCCGGAATGGGACGGTCACGTAGGCTTTGTCCCGACCTACCTCAAGGAAGTCGGATTCGATACAGACCTGACCGCGATCATCTGCGGGCCGCCAATCATGATCAAGTTCTGCCTGCAGGGTCTGACAGAACTCGGTTTCTCGAAAGAGCAGGTCTACACAACACTGGAGCTTCGCATGAAATGCGGAATCGGCAAGTGCGGCCGCTGCAACATCGGAACCAAGTACGTCTGCAAGGACGGACCGGTGTTCAGATGCGACCAGATTGACGAACTCCCCCAGGAATATTAAACAAAGGCAGCCACAGACAGACGGCAAGCTCAGAGGACATGCTTGCATGTAACTCTGAGCGATGCCGGATGGCTGTGGGGCACGTGGCGGAGCCACGGTGCCCCGGCAAAGCGAGCAGCTCTGCTACGAGCCTATT
This sequence comes from uncultured Lachnospiraceae bacterium, assembly GCA_900555005.1. The sequence continues at coordinate 10,642 of USJM01000043.1, forward strand.
TTTTCTCATTCAAGAAAGGACAAAGCCATGGAGAAGATGGTGAACGTATACTTCTACGGAAAGCGCTACAGCGTTCCGGAGAGTCTGACCGTCATCGCAGCCTGGGAGTACGCCGGCTACACGCTGAAGCGCGGAGTCGGATGCCGTCACGGCTTCTGCGGTGCCTGTGCTACAATCTACCGCATCAAGGGCTCCAACGAGCTCCATACCTGTCTTGCCTGCCAGAAGCAGGTCGAGGACAACATGTATATTGCCTCGATCCCGTTCTATCCGCAGGATAAGAGAATCTACAACATCAATGATCTGAAGGTCTCCGATAACGTCATGATGGAGCTGTATCCGGAGATCTACAGCTGCATCGGCTGCAATGCCTGCACGAAGGCCTGCCCGCAGAGCCTGAACGTCATGCAGTACATCGCATACGCGCAGAGGGGTGAATTTGAAAAGTGCGCGGAAGAGTCCTTTGACTGTGTCATGTGCGGCTGCTGCTCGACCAGATGCCCGGCCGGCATTTCTCACCCGTATGTGGGGCTTCTTGCCAGAAGACTGACCGGCAAGTATATTGCTCCGAAGAGCAAGCATCTCGAGAAGAGAGTCGAGGAGATTGCTGAAGGCAAGTTCGACGAGCCGATGAAGGAGATGGCATCTCTCCCGACCGAGAAGCTTGAAGAGCTCTACAACAACCGCGAGATCGAGAAATAAGGAGGGGCGAAGATGTATACAGAAGAGATGCTGGAATCCATCAAAAAGGTGGAGGCGACTCGTCCGGAGCGTCTTCACACAGAGCCGCGGCGTCTGAACGCCGAGGAGAAGGATGAACTTCTCAGACAGTGGCATCCGGATTACAGAGAGGATGCTTTTGATACCATCAAGATCGGCCCGAACAAGGGGCAAAAGGCTCCGAAGCAGCTCGCTGAGCTTCTTCACTCCAACAGCCGCCTGTACGGTATGAATATTGACCTGTCCAAGGTTGACTATGACACGGATGTCCTGATCATCGGCGGAGGCGGAGCCGGATGCTCTGCGGCAATCGAGGCGGACAATGCCGGCGCGAAGGTCATGATCGTGACCAAGCTCCGCGCAGTGATGCCAACACCATGATGGCAGAGGGCGGTATCCAGGCTGCGGACAAGGAGAATGATTCCCCTGTACAGCATTTCCTGGATGCATACGGCGGCGGCCACTTTGCCGCAAAGCGTGAGCTGGTCGAGAAGCTTGTCATGGAAGCTCCGGATGCCATCAAATGGCTGAATGATCTCGGTGTCATGTTCGACAAGGCACCGGATGGAACCATGAAG
>USJM01000044.1 GCA_900555005.1 uncultured Lachnospiraceae bacterium
AGCTCATAGGCGGCCCCGCCGTCTGCCATGCTGTCCACCCCTGAGGACGCCTCAGCCATCCCTGACAGCGCTTCATCCGGACGCGCGTCCGTCCCGTAATCTCGTTGATAAGAGGAGCCTCCCCGCGCAGCCGAAAGATACCGGTCGTCAACAATTCCCTTCTCCAGCTTTGCGCGGACGCGGTCCGTGAGATCGGTCTCTCGATCCCGTACTGTTCCGCCGCAAGCCGCACATACCCTTTCCGCTTGAACACATCATCCATTGAGGCGATCAGGGTGGCAAGCGCATCATAAAAGTCTGCCGCTCCGTCCGGATCATCCATGCGGAAACGCTTCTGCATGACGCCCGCCTCGAAGAGAAATGCATTTTCAGCCTGGTCAAGCCGTTTCTGGAAAGCTTCCTGCCCCTCTGCCTTGATGAACTCGTCCGGATCCTTGTACGGTTCCAGATGGAGGATCACCGGCGTGATGCCGGCCTTCCTCAGCATCGGGATCGCCCGCATCTTGGCGTTTGTCCCGGCCTGGTCCGAGTCATAGCTGAGAATGACATCCTTCGTGAACCTCCGGATGATCTCGCAGTGCTGCCAGGTCAGCGCTGTCCCGAGCGACGCCACAGCGTACGTGAAGCCTGCCTGATGCATCGCAATGACGTCCATATAGCCCTCGCAGAGAATCAGCTTCCCGGCACGCGTGCGGCGTGCGACATTGTATCCGTACAGATTCCGGCTCTTGTCGAAGACAGCTGATTCCGGACTGTTGAGATACTTCGGCTTTGCATCCCCCATCACGCGGCCGCCGAATCCGATCACCCGATTCTGTGTGTCCAGAATCGGGAAGATCACTCTGTTGCGGAAACGATCATACATCCTTCCCCGCAGTTCATCCAGGTTCATCAGCCCGGACATGCGGATCAGCTCGTCCGAAAACCCGCGCCCCTTCAGGTAATTGTACAGCGATGAAGAATCCGCAGGCGCAAAGCCAAGCCCGAAGCGCTGGATCGTCTCATCCGTCAGTTCTCTGCCCCGCAGATAGGAAAGTCCCTCCCGCCCCTCGGCGCTGTGAAGTTCCTTGAAGAACCATGTCGCCGCCACCTTGTTGAGCTCCAGGATCTGCATCTTCTCATCACGGGCTTTTTTCTCTCCCGGGCGGTAGGACTGCTCCGGCAGGCTGATCCCGGCCTGACCGGCGAGCGTCTGGACCGCTTCCTGAAAAGTCATGTTGTCGTGCTCCTCCAGGAAGGTAAATACATTTCCGCCCTTATGGCAGCCAAAGCAGTAGTACATCTGACGATCCGGATCGACACTGAAGGACGGCGTCTTTTCATTGTGAAAAGGGCACAGTCCGACATACCGCCGCCCGGCCTTCTTCAGCCGGACACTGGCACCGATCAGACGCACAATGTCCGTCGCGTCCCGGACCTTGTCGATGATCTCATCCGAATAGTACAAACGTCCCTTCCCCCTTTGCATCTTCCTGCAGCACTGCTCAACCGGGCAGGTTCTCTGCAGCTGCCCTTCCTGTGTCCGGCCGGCGGCCTGTCTGCATGTATCCCGCCTTCTTTTGTCTGCACACACTCTGCCGGCATCTGACCGCCTGCGCTTGCGTGATCAGCCATCCTGTGCTACTTTATAAATCCATCCCGGCTTCACTTCTTCTGCCAGGACTGCGGTACAAACAGTTCACGGAACTTCGAGATCGAATACTGGTCCGTCATTCCGGATATGTAATCGCACACCACCCGCGCTCAGGCTGCCCCTTCTTCTCAATCAGATCGATATATTCCTGCGGCATCTCGTCGACATGTTTCTCGTAGTACTGATAAAGCATCGTGATCATCCGGCTGACTTTCCCTTCCTCCGTCTTGGCGACAGAGTTCAGATAGACATGGTCGAACATGAACTTCCGAAGCTCCATCATCGCCGTTTCAATTGACGGAGACATCCGGATGTCTGCTTTGTCCAGGCTGCTGTATATGACATCATGAATCAGCGTATTAAGCCTGTCCCGCGTGGAACCACCCAGAATCTCCCGGTACGACTTCGGGATGTCTTCCTCTGACAGTATGCCCGCACGCTCGGCATCATCGATATCGTGATTGATATAAGCAATCTTGTCACAGAACCGCACAATCTGGCCCTCAAGGGTCGAAGGATGTCCCGATGTCCGGTGATTGAGGATCCCGTCCCGCACCTCCCAGGTCAGATTCAATCCTTCCCCGTTCTTCTCCAGGACCTCCACCACACGGATGCTCTGTCTGAAATGAGCGAAGCCCAGCGGACAGATTTCATTCAGAACCCGCTCTCCCGTATGACCAAATGGCGTATGCCCGAGGTCATGCCCGAGTGCGATGGCATCGCACAGATCATCATTGAGCCGGAGCGCCTTTGCGATTGTCCTGGAGAGCTGCGAGACCTCCAGCGTATGCGTCAGACGGGTGCGGTAATGATCGCCCATCGGCGCAATAAAAACCTGCGTCTTATGAGCCAGCCGGCGAAACGACTTGCTGTGCAGGATCCGGTCGCGGTCTCTCTGGTAGACCGTTCGGATGTCGCACTGCGGCTCTCCCGATCCCGTCCCTTCGAATCACCCGCGTGTGCAGCATAAGGACTGAGAACCTCGTATTCCCTTTCTTCCGCCATCTCACGGATGGAACGTTCCCGATTCACCCCGGAACCTCCCTTCAGACATTCTGGTCATGATCTGCCAGCGCGTCCATGTACCTGTCTCAAAAACTGCTGATTGTTTCTATTGTACCACGAGTCAACCGCTTCGCCTATTCAGGAGACTGTCGAATGTCCATTCTTTCAAGGATTCCGATCCCCCGCACGGAAATCACAGGCCGTCCCGTCTGCTTCTGGCTGCTCTGGCGGTCCTTTTCAGCATTCTGCGCGGCCTTCAGCCCCGCCGGGCTCCATCGACCTGTCCTGCGCTGAAGGCCGGTATCTGCTGCTCTCCGGGGAAGTGCTGTCGAAGGAAACAACCGCAGAAGGCTACAGACTTCAGCTTGGATCCATCACATTTCTGAAAAAGAATGAATCGCACGCTTCCGCCTACCAGGCACTGATGAAACAATTAAAGGAGCGGTGGCCTCGCAAGGGCAGGATCCGTGTCTTTTTAAATGGCCCGCCTGATGAGGCACTTCCATATTCTCAGAAGCCGGACCAGGCAGACATCTACCGTGCCTGCCGGATCGGAAGTCGCGTCACCCTGTCCGGAAAGGCAGCGCTCCCGGAGCCGGCCACAACCCCCGGTCAGTATGATGCGCAGAAGGCCAGCTATGCCCGGCATATCTATATGAAGCTATCCGATGTCACACTGAAAGGCTCTGATCAAAGACGCGGCAGCCTCTTTCTCAATGCTCTGGCCGCCCTCCGTCTGTCTCTTCGAAAGGGTGCAGAGCAGGTCTTCGGCCCCCGTAACAGTGCACTCATGTCCGCGATTGTCCTTGGCGACCGTTCAGGTTTAGACGCGGAGCCCAGACAGCTCTTCCAGGACGGCGGGATTCTCCATGTCCTCGCGGTCTCCTCCCTCCATGTCACATTGCTTGGTCTGACGCTCTACCAGATTCTGAGACGCCTCAGACAGAGCTTCCTTGTCTCCGCCCTCGCATCCGGCTTCCTCGTCGTCAGCTATTGTCTGATGACCGGGAGCAGCTACTCTGCAGTCCGGGCAGGCGTGATGTTCCTGCTCTGGCTCGGGTCTCAGGTAACCGGCCGGACATTTGACCGCCTCACAGCACTCGGAGCTGCCGCCATCCTGATCCTCATCCGGCAGCCCCTTGCCCTGACGGATGCCGGATTTTTACTGTCCTTTGGATGTATCCTGTCCCTCGCGCTTCTGGAACCCGTCTTCTCCGACATCTGGAATCCCCGCCATGCACTTTCAAGACGCCTTTCAGGCGCCCTGGCGCTTCAGGCAGGCGTTCTCCCGTGCGCCCTCTGGTTTTACTATCAGACCACACCCTATGGCATCCTTGTCGGACTGGTTGTCCTTCCGTCCATGAGTCTTGTGATGTTCTTCGGAACAATCGGCATTCTCGCCGGCCTGCTGATTCCGCTTGGCTCCTTTTTCCTGACCTCCGCCCGCCTGGCAGGCGGTCCGTGCGGGTATCTGCTTGATCTGTTCCGCCTCCTGTGCCGGCTGGCGCAGCGCATCCCGGGGGATGTCGTGATCACCGGCCGCCCGCCCGTCTGGAAAATGGTGCTCTACTACGTCTGCCTTCTTTCCTTCTGTCTCATCATCCGGCTCCCGGACCGGAAAACCTTCCTGAAAAACCGGAAGAAGATCCGGTTCCTTCACGCATGTCTTCTGCTCTCCCTTTTCCTCCTGATGCTCGTTCACAAAAAGCCGTCCTTCCGCTTCACCTGTCTGGACGTCGGCCAGGGCAGCTGCGCACTGGTTGAGCAGGACGGTCTTACCATGCTTTTTGACGCGGCTCCAGCTCGGTGAAGGATGTCTGGCGCAGGCGGGTGGAGCCTGCTCTGAAGTACTATGGGATCAGCCGCATTGATCTGCTTTTTCTGTCTCATGCAGACGGTGATCACACCAGCGGTGCGAAGGAGTTGCTCGGCGGCATGCACGGCATGCTGCCAGACGCCGCTTTCTTTCAGTATCTGCAGCCTGAAGGCATGCAGGCAAAGCAGACAACGCCGGTGCAGCAGAAAACAGCCGCGCAGGTGCGCGAAGCGATCCCGCCGCCGCAGGTTTTCGAAGCGCAGGGGGGCGGGATTCGTGTCGGGCGCATTCTGCTGCCGCAGACAGACCGCTCCCATGATGAAACTGCCATGGCAGAGATCATCGACGCTGCCCGCAGGTTCAATCTCCCGGTCTCAACGGTCCGCGAGGGTTCCGAATTTCACCACAGGCAGCTCAATCTTCGAGTCCTGTCCCCGTCTCCTGAGAGGATGACAGGATCCGACAATGAGGACTGCATCGTGCTTTCTCTTTCCTGGCAGGATATCCGGATTCTCTTTACCGGAGATCTTGAAAAAGAAGGCGAGGAGAAGCTTGTGCGCGCATACCAGGATACGACGCTCTTCTCCCCGCCCCGGGGTCATTCAGAAAATAACAGCCGGACAATCCTTCTTGCAGGCCACCACGGAAGCCTGGGCGCAACCTCGGAAAGATTTCTCTCCCTTGTCCGCCCCGATCTTGTACTCATCTCCTGCGGCCGGAACAATCGGTACGGGCACCCGGCCGCCGCGATGCTGAAACGGCTGGAGGACAAAGGGCTTCCCTATTTCCGCACAGACCAAAGCGGCGCCTTCTGCCTTTCGGAAGGCTGATCCGTCTGCCTTTGAGACAGAACCCAAGCCAAATCAGTTTTCCGTCGCAGCCTCGGACAAAACATCCTGACGGCTATTGTCAACCAGGACGCCTGCCTCCTCTCCGGAACCTGCCTGCTCTACGATATCCGCATCCGGCGTAAAGGTCTGATCGAGGTTGACCTGTCCCCGGAACCGTTTATCGCTTCTTCCCTCTATGGTAAAACGAACCCCTTTCACGCCTTCATCCGCACAGGCCTCGCAGATTGCATTGACAAACGCATAGATCGTCGTCTCCGGCTGAACCGGGCTGTCCGCAGCCGGCAATCATTCACTGCGCTGCTGAAGTCAATGAGACAGGTGTCTCCCTTGATACGCGCAGCCAGCACGATCACCGACGAACCGGTCACCGGAAGAAGGCTGTCATCCTTCGGTCCGCTGATAATCTGCTCGGCGACAATCCGCTCCGTATTGATGTTGCTGGAATAGTAGATCTTCCGGTTTTCTTTTACGAGCTTCCTGCCGTCCTGACTGCTGAAATACAGCGGCAGCTCGAGCGTCCGGTAGGAGTTGATGGCGTCGCCGTCCGGAACGATGAAGGTATCCTTGTCATGGCGCCAACCTCCGCCCCATTCAGCGTCAGCGGCTGCCCCTCGACTGTAAACCGCACCGTATCGACCCCCGGAAGCTGAACAAGCGTCTCGACAAGCGCTGCCCTCAAGAGCAGCTCCTGCGGCTTGGAGAGTGACAGATAGCCCGAGCTGAAATCCACACCAATCTCGGAGATGCCAATCGTTGTGGAATTGATCTTCACCGAAGCCGGCAGCGCCGTAATTTCCTTTTCCTTCGGGGATGTACAGAACTGCGTCAGAAGCTCCTTCAGGATTCCTTCGAAGTCCTGGCTCTCGGGCTTGTAATGTTCGTACTGAAGCTGGCTGCCGTCTGCATTCATATAATAAATGCGGTAATCCCCAGTCTTTTTTCCTTCCGGCTGATCATTCCCTGCCTTCGCAGAACAACCTGAAAGCACGGAAACGACGAACAGGCAAAGCGCCAGCAGCACCGCTGTCCCCTGCCTGAATCCGCCTGTTCTGATTCTGTTTTCACTCATCCTACTCGTCATGTCTCCCATCCGCCTGTCATCTCACGGTTTTTCCTGCCTAATCTCATTCAGCGTGCAGTGCAGACGCCAGTGTGCATTCTCTGGCACACCAGACGCCTTTCCAGTCACATTGCCAGCTGCCTTCCCTGCCGCTTTTCATGTTCCGGCTTTTTCCGCACCCTGCTCCTTTCCGGTCTTCGTATATTTCAGAGGGATCCGGACAGTGAAGGTCGTACCCTCCCCGAGCCTTGAGTAGACACGAATCGCGCCATGATGGACAAGAACCGCAGACCGCGTGATCGCCAGTCCCAGTCCGGTGCCTCCGATCTCCCGGCTGTGCGACTTATCAACCCGGTAAAAACGCTCAAAGATATGGTCCTGGTCCTCCTTCGGAATACCGATGCCAGAGTCCTCAACCTTGATATAGAAATACGTATTGTCCACGTTCAGCGATACATGGACCCAGCCCTTCTCCTTGTTGTACTTGATTCCATTTTCAATCAGATTGGATATCGCAAGTGTCAGCTTCGTCCGGTCAACCTGCGCGATGATCGGCTTGTAGCTTTCCAGGCTGATATCGATCTGCTGCTTCTCGGCAATCGGGCGCAGCCGCTTCAGAATCAGGTTGATCAGGTCGTTGATATTCGTATCTTCAATGTGGATGATCGTCGACTTCCGGTCCATCTTGACCAGTTCCAGCAGATCCGTGATGATTTTATTCTCCCGTCGATCTCATGGCTGATGTCAATCATGAAATCCTCGTACATCTCGTTCGGGACTTCCCCGACCTGTGCCTGCTGGATCAGCGAATCCGAGAGGACCTTCATGGAGGTCATCGGCGTCTTCAGTTCATGGGAGACATTGGAGACAAACTGCTGTCTGGATTCCTCCTGCTCTTTCAGATGATGCCGCATCTGGTTGTATGCCTTTGCCAGCATCTCTGTTTCCGTATAGTCCGGCATCGACAGATCCTCCGCCAGAAAATCTGTCCCGGAGTTCAGGTAATCGGTGACCTTCCGGAACGGCCGGACAAGGATACTCGACGCATAGAATGACACCGCGACAATTGCAAAGGTCAGGACTATCTGGAGGAGCAGCACCGTCCTGGACAATGACCGCTCTCCTTCAATGATATCCGCTGTCGGAACGGAGATCAAAAACGCTCCGCGGATCTCCTTCGTTTCGTCATCTTCAATCGGCGTGATCACCTCGATAAAGTCGCTCGTCTGTGTATAATATTTCCCGGTTTTCCCCGAGAAGCAGTCGATCAGCTCCCTCGCGACGACCGTCTTCCCCTCATCCAGCCCATATGTGTCGCGGATGATCTTGTAGTCCGAGTTGATGATCATCACCCGGCCCTGGTACAGATCGGCAACCTGCTTCATCCTGGACTCCAGTGTATCTGACTGTTTCCCGTCCAGATAGCCGTCGGCAATAAAATCCGCGCCCATCAAGGTACACTGACTCCGGATCAGATATGCCCGCTGTTCCACCGTCTGGTGCTCATAGTTTTTCAGAATCCCGGACTTGATCAGATTGATCGGAACCAGCCCTGTCACAAGCAGGATGATCAGCACCCTGAAATGCATACTTTTCGCAACTTTGCGAAACCTGTCCTTCATCTGTAAGCGTCCCTCAACTTTTCTGCCTTTCCTCTGGCACTCCTGCGGGCAGTTTCTGCTGTTCGCGATCCCGTATCCTGTGTCAGATCTTCCCAACTGAGCCTCTCTGATACTATATGAGCCTCGCAGAGAAGTCAAGCGCAGTCGGGCAGAGGGACGGCAGCTGAAAATCGCATGCAGGAAAGGTCGGGACGTCTGTCAGGAAACAGGCAGGAGACGTCAAAGCTCCTGGGCATTCTCCGCCACGCGTCCATAGACGACAGACAGATTTCCATTTCTTGCGCGGATCTCATCCAGCATAGCCTTCTGATCGTTCTCATTCTTCATTGTAATCATGTAGCTGAGTTCGTACATACTCCCGAGTCCGACCGTCCTGACACGCTCGAGCCTGCTGCCTGTTGTATACTTCACGAAGATATCGTCAAAGATCTCTGTGTAATCGAGATTCTCCGGGATGGTCACCCTTAGTGACCGCTCTCCGCTGCCCTTTCCTGCATAGGAGGACTTCATCAGGAGCACAAAACATCCTGAAAGAAGAACCGTGAAGACAGCTGCGAAGGCGAGCTGTCCCATCCCGCAAGCCAGTCCGATGGTCATGGCAAAGAAGATCGACAGAATCTCCCTCGAGGTACCCGGCACCGACCGGAACCGTACCAGGGAAAATGCACCCACCACAGCGACTGCGCTGCCCAGAGATCCATTGGTCATGAAGATGACAGTTGCAACCATCGCCGGCAGAAGTGCCAGCGTCACAACAAAGTTTTTTGTAAACCGCTCGCTGCAGTGCATATAGACGGCTGAAAAGACCAGCCCGAGAACCAGTGCTGCCGCGAGACAGATCATGGCTGTTGTAAATGTGATCGAATCAGAAGAATTGCTGATAATACTCGTAAACATAACCTGTTCCTCCTCTATCTGAGCAAACCTCCATCTTTTCAATGGAGGTCTTGTCATCTGCAGGCTGCCTGTGCAGAGGCAGCCGCCCTGCTGTGACTGACCCTGTAAGCCTCCCCATATTTGGAGAAGGATGCAGGAAAGATCTCAGCTCGCTCAGAATTCTGGCCACTTCAATCGGAAGTGCGTCCCCTACCTTCAGTTCCATCAGATATGGTGTCTCGGTACGGAGCAGGTTACCCTGATCTCCATCCTCGAGCCACAGGTCCTGCTCCCTGTAGCGGATGTTCCGGTCGATTGTCATCCGGAAATCCGGATCGAACGTACCCTGGTAGGAATCGCGGTCGTAGCAGAGCACCATCGCCGGGTGCGGCCTGTAAAACGCTCTGAAATATTCAAGCTCTCTGTTAATCTGGCTGTCCAGTGCCGGCCTGATCCCTCGCTGGAGAAAATTTTCCGCCTCCCAAAGGCTCATTTCCGACCGGCGCTTATAGACAATTCCGTCGTATTTTTTCTTCAGTTCCACAAAAACCGAACTCCGCTTTCCGGGAATCCCATAGCTTCTGACCCGAAGCTTTTCCTTGTAGACGGGCTTGTCCAGAGATCTGGTCACAAGCTCATCGTGATCCGTATCATAGTAGATATTCAGAATCAGGCTGTGCGGATAGGCCTCATCCGGAACCCGAAGCGTTTTTGTACGCGCCATGAATCCCTGATACTGAACCCTGCTCATCCTGTACTTGACCTCTGTCCGTTGAAATGTCAGGATCGTCTGCTCTTTTTTCCCTGCCATCCTGTTCTTCCTTTCTGCATGATGATGAATGTAAATTCCATGTGTGTTTTTGGTATGAGCAGAGTGTAAGATGGATAATTAAAACCAACCTAAAACTCATTTTTGTTTTGTTTTAGGTTCGGATGACATACTATATATGCAATGAATACAGGCAAGGAGGTTCTCTCATGAAGCTATTGTTTGCCGAGGATGATCCAGATGTTTCTCGTTCTGTCACTGCGCTTCTGACACGCAGTCACTACAGCGTAGATCCGGTTTACAATGGGAACGACGCTCTGACCTATCTGACAGACGGAGATTACGATGCCTGCATCATGGATATCATGATGCCAGGTATGAATGGCGACGAAGTGGTTCGGAAAGCCCGGGCCGCCGGCAGCCAGGTTCCGGTCATCATGCTGACCGCGATGGGGGAGGTGGAAGACCGGATCAATGGACTTGATGCCGGTGCGGACGATTATCTGGCGAAGCCTTTCGACGGCGGAGAACTGCTGGCCCGTATCCGCGCACTCCTGCGCCGTCATGAATCCTATTCTCCGGACATCGTCACATACGGAGACCTGACCCTGAACCGGAGCACCTTCGCGCTGTCCTGCCGCGGAAAAAGTGTCTCCCTTTCCAATAAAGCTTTTCAGATGATGGAGATGCTGATGCTCTCTCCCGGCAGAATCATCTCCGTGGACGAATTCATGCAGCACATCTGGGGCTGGGACTCCGAGTCCGAAATCAATGTTGTATGGGTCAATATTTCGACCTTGCGCAAGCAGCTGTCCACGATGGACTCAGAGACATCCATCAAGGTCGTCCGGGGCGCAGGCTACAGGCTGGAGAAGACAGATGTTTAAGAAAGTTCGCAGAAAATTTATCATCAGTGCCATGTTCGCGACGCTCGTTGTGACACTGGCACTGATCATATCCATTAATCTCATCAACTACATGCAGGTAACCAGGAATCTGAAAGCCGTGATGGACGAAATGGATCCGCGTCAGGTCTTTTCTGCTCCGCAGGAGCGGGCTGGGAAAGATGAGGAGGACATGACAGAGCCCGATGTCAGCAGTCAGGCGTATCCGCCCGACTTTCACAGAGAAATGCGCAATACGGCAGAGGTGCAGTATGCCGGCCGGTATTTCACAATCCTTGTAGATGAAAACGGCACCTCGCATGCAAGCGGAGGCTCCTTCGGACTTGATGATGAGGAGGCTTCGGCCCTTGCCTCGGACATTCTCGGCCGCGGACACGCTTCTGGTATCTACAATAACTATCTCTATGAAGTCCGTGAAATTGGGAATGAAGGTTCGAAGCAGATTCGTCTGCTTGACTGCACGACTGAGCTCAAGGCCATGAGATCGCTCCTCCTGACCTCCATTCTGGTTGGACTTGGCGGATTGCTTTTAACGTTTCTTTTTATCTGCCGGATGTCGGAGAAGGCGATCTGGCCGCTCCGGGAAAGCATGGAAAAGCAGAAACGCTTCATTACAGATGCCGGCCACGAGCTGAAGACCCCGCTGTCAGTGATCGGAACCAACATGGACATCCTCGCGATGGATCTGCCGGACAATGAATGGGTGAAAGGGACGAAGAAACAGGTCGGAAAACTCCGGGGACTCATCGAACATCTGATCAGCCTTTCCCGGCTTGAGGAAGCCCAGAGTGAGCTGAAGATGAAGCCGTTCAACCTCAGTCAGGCTGTGCAGGACACAGCGGACGCATTTGAGGGAATCGGGAACATGAACAACACCCCGATCTGCACGAGGATTGCAGAGAACTTGACTGTGACGGCGGATGAGGCTTCCGTCGTCCAGCTTCTGACCATTCTGACGGATAATGCCCTCAAATATGCCCTGCCAGACACGGATGTAGAGCTGAGACTTTTCCGGCAGGGACGCCATGTCTGCTTCGAGACCGTCAACGCCTGGGACAGATCGACACCGTCCGACCAGCTGGACCGCTTTTTCGACCGTTTTTACCGGGGCGATCCCTCCAGGAGCGGGGGAGCAACAGCCAGAGGATATGGACTCGGCCTCTCCATCGCGCAGGCCATCGCTGCCAGGAACCATCTTACCCTCCACGTCTCGGAGAATGAAGCGCAC
>USJM01000045.1 GCA_900555005.1 uncultured Lachnospiraceae bacterium
TCATCGACAATCCGGGCAAGGTGGCGGACTACATCATGGTCTGCCGCTCGATGAAGATTCAGATTCTGCCGCCTGATATCAATGAGGGGGAAGCATCCTTCTCTGTGTCCGGCGGGGCGATCCGCTACGCACTGGATGCCATCAAGTCGATCGGCCGTCCGGTGATCGATGCCATCCTGAAGGAACGGCAGAAAGGCGGACCGTACGCCTCGCTTCGCTCATTTGCGGAGCGCGTCGGCGGGGATGTGAATAAGCGTGCCGCCGAGAACTTCATCAAGGCCGGGGCTTTCGACTGCTTCGGTGCGACCCGGAAGCAGATGATGATGACCTATGCGCAGATCTTTGATGCGGCGGCGAGAGAACGGAAGAACCAGGTGAGCGGTCAGCTGTCCCTGTTCGATTTCCTGAAGCCTGAGGACGGGGAGAAGGATGCCGGCGCAGGGCAGATTCCGATGCCGGATGTCGGCGAGTTCAGCAGGGATCAGCGCCTGAAGATGGAGAAGGAGGTCCTGGGCATCTATGTCAGCGGCCATCCGCTGGAGTCTGACATCAGCGTGTGGGAGAAGAACATCACCGCGAAATCCCATGACTTTGCGATCAACGATGAGACGGGACAGGCGGACCGGCTGCAGGATTCCTCCGATCAGGTGATCGGCGGCATCCTGCAGGAGAAAACCATCAAGTATACAAAAAAAGGCCAGACCATGGCCTTCATCACGCTGGAGGATCTGGTCGGAAGTGTCGAAGTACTGGTCTTCCCAAAGCTGTATGACCAGTATTCCGAGCTCCTGAACGCGGATGAGAAACTGTTCATCGAGGGCAGGGTTTCGGTGGAGGATGACAAGCCCAGCAAGCTTCTTGCCGAAAAAATCTGGCGGTTTGAGGATGTTCCGTATGAGCTGTGGTTTCAGTTCAAAGACGAGGAGACCTACGCAGGGCGTGCAGACGAGCTGAACAGCCTGCTGATCGAGGGGCAGAAACCAGATGCCGGCGGTTCCGATCGTCCGGAAAGATTTTTATCCGGATCCGGTGAAGATGTCCCACAGTCCCATGACGCACCGGTGGCGCTTTCCAGAATTGCTGTCTATGCAAAGGATCAGAAGCGCGTCAGGAATCTGCGTTTCACCGCCCGGATGTATATCACCAGAAGTCTGCTACAGAAGCTGAAGGCACAGTATGGAAGCAGCAACGTCATGCTGCTTCCGGGCAGACTGGAGAGAGGACGGCAGAGGGGGTACTGACAGATCGCTGCGCAGACAGGCTGAGGACAGCAGGTGTCATGGCGTATCGAGGCAGGCTGGAAAGAGGACGGCAGAGAGCGTGCTGAAAGCCGGCTGCGCAGACAGGCAGCGGAAAATTCCAGCCGACAGGCCGAGGCGGGGAAGCAGGCAGACAAGAGGAGCATATGTATGCTGAGAAAGAATGAAATTGTGATACTCCAGATCGAGGACATGTCGGACGAGGGACTCGGAATCGGCCATACGGATGACGGCATTGCGGTCTTCGTCAAGGACACAGTCATCGGCGACAGTGTCCGTGTATCCATCACAAAAGTCAAAAAAACGTATGCTTTTGGCCGTGCCGTGGAGATTCTGACCTCTTCCCCAGACCGGGTCATGCCCAGATGCCCCGTTGCGCGATCCTGCGGCGGCTGCCAGATTCAGGAAATGTCCTACCCTGCACAGCTTCATTTCAAGGAGAATAAGGTTCTCGGCAATATCCGGCGGATCGGCGGAATCGAATGCCAGAAAGCAGGGCTGGTCCGGAAAACAGGGAAGGACCAGTGTGCGCTGTTTTACCCAATCATCGGCTCCAGGGCACCCTTTCACTACCGCAATAAATCTGAATATCCGGTCGGGCGGGATAAGAATGGCAAACTGGTCGCCGGATTCTATGCTGGAAGAACACACACGATTGTCAGTGGAGCACAGTGCGTGATCGGAATAGAGGAGAATCAGCCGATCCTGAATGCTGTTCTTGGCTGGATGGAGACTTTTCACATCCCGGAATATCAGGAGGCAACAGGGAAAGGGCTGGTTCGCAACATCATGATCCGCTGCGGGTTTGCAACAGGCCAGATCATGGTCGTCATCGTCGCGAATGCGGACCGCCTGCCTCATGAAGCGGAACTCGTGAAGGAAATCTGCGGTGCCTTGCCTGGGGCAGAGTCCCTTATAGGAGAAGCGGATCCGGCGGTGGATTCATGCGGAGTGAGACGTGCCATTACCGGGATTGTGCTGAACACCAACAAGGAGCGGACCAACGTCATCCTCGGGCGGAAGAATCGGACGCTCTGGGGAAGCGATGCCATCGAGGATGCCATCGGAAACATTCGGTATCGGATTTCACCGTTGTCCTTCTATCAGGTCAATCCTTATCAGACCCGGACGCTGTATGAGACGGCACGGGCATATGCCGGGCTGACAGGAAAGGAGACCGTCTGGGATTTATACTGCGGGACAGGAACCATATCCCTGTATCTGGCGCCATACGCAAAGCAGGTGTACGGTGTGGAAGTCGTTCCGGACGCCATTGTCAATGCCAGAGAGAATGCGAAGCTGAATCATATCAATAACGCGCAGTTCCTGACGGGAAAAGCGGAGGAAGTGCTTCCGCGCGAGTACCAGGAGCATCAGATTCACGCAGATGTCCTGGTCGTGGACCCGCCCCGCAAGGGGCTGGATGGAAGCGTCATCGATACCATCGCGGCCATGGCGCCGGAGCGCGTCGTCTACATCAGTTGCAACAGCGCGACGCTCGCCAGAGACCTGGCGGTATTTGCTCAAAAAGGGTATATGACACGGAAAATTCAGCCAGTTGATATGTTTCCCCAGGGGGTGCATGTCGAAACTGTGTGCCTCCTGATCCGCATAAAATAAGGATTTCTGAGGCAAACCAGCCACCAAAACGAACGATTTGCCACCGATTTGCCACCATAAATTTTAAAATGGCGCAAAAATGCCGCTGAACTGTTCAATCTGTTCAGCGGCATTGAATTTGCGATTCAGGCAAGATGTGCGGAACGCTCGAATATTTCAACTGTCTGATCCTGCATCTGTTTGGTGTCATGGACATACTTGTTGATGGTCGTCTTTATATCTGCATGGCCGAGCCGGATCTGCACATCCTTGATCGGCGCACCGGCCTGAATCAGCATGGTTGCGTGCGTATGTCGCAGACTGTGGTAATTGAATTCGATGTGCAGTTCATGCAGCACCACCCGGTTGACATACTTGAATGAGTCTGTGGAGATCATGGATCCGTCAGAGCGGACACATACCAGGTCAACAGGCTGGAGATCAACGGGAATGTCCCGCGGCGCTCCAAACAGCCGGTAAGCAATTCCGCCTTTCTCATCCTTTTCAGGTTTCATATAGTATTCAGTGAAATGCGATCCCAATTCGAGACGGTCTTCCGCTTATCCTTGTATGCGGCCTGCAGTACCTTTTGGAGTGTTGCGCCATATCGGATGACCCGGTTGGACGAATCGGATTTTGGCGTCTGGAAATACCATTCGGATTTATCCATCCGCTTCCGTCCCCTGTCCAGCGATTCCCGGACATCCCCGAAATTACGCTTCACGATCTGCCTGTCGATGGTTATGGTCTGGTTCTTCAGGTCGATCCTGTCCCAGGTCAGGCCGAAGCATTCTGAAATCCGGACGCCGGTATAGTAGCCGATCATGATCGGAACGTAGAAGGGTGATGACGGCGGGAACCTCTCAAGGATCCGCTTCATGTCTTCATAGGGAATGTAGTGGTGTATTTCCTGCCTTCCTTCGCCTTTTTCGTATTTCGGACACTTCACACGGTCAGCCGGGTTAAACTGGATATAGTGCAGGGGCTCAACGGCATAGTTCAATGCCGCCGATAGTGTGAGGATGATATTCTTCAGGGTTGATTTTGCGAAGCCCTGCCGCTTCAAATTGTTTGCATATTCCTGGATAGGAGCAGCCGTCAATGCTTTCAGCCGGTATGACCCGAAGCGCGGCTTCAGGTGTTTTTCTATGATCTGGATGTAATCAACCTGGGTATTATATTTGCAGTGCATTTTGACATACTGGTCAAACCACTGGTCAAGATAATCTGACACGGTAATATCAGATGGCGTAACACCATGCCGGCATTATTGTATTCATCGATGGCGGAGGCCAGTGCCGATTCAGCTTCTTTCTTTGTGGCGAACCCGCCTTTTTCCTTCTTCTGACGTTTGCCATTCACGGATCCCATATCAAAGTAGTATGACCATGTCTTTCCGCGCTTGCGCGTCCCGCCTTTCATAGCTCCACCTCCGGATTGAAGAGAAAGGCCGAACAGGCTATAATCTTATTGTTCAGCCTTTCATTGTTGGTGTGATCGGTTGTTCATCCATTCACCGCCTGGTGTTGCCGCACCGGGCGGTTTTTTTATGTTATACTACTATAAAACAGCCTAGCGGATTAACACTGAGTCCCATAATGGGGTAAGCAATAGCTGAACATTCTCATGCGCCAGGGGCTGTCTTTTTATTTTCTTGTTTAAGTAGTTTCTTTTGTTCGTGTTCAATCTGCTTTATACTCTTTTCCGGAGTAGGGAGATCTTCAGGCATTGTACCGCCTAACTCCTGTATTGTTTTCCGCACCTTTTTCCCTACTTGATAATGGGTATCGTTGGCATCCTGCTTATTGTCAACATGATCTCGTTTTAACTTTTCTTCCGTTTGAGTGGCACGGAACAGATTGGCCGCCAGTTCCGTGCTCCCCATATGATCGAGTATATCCTCGTTCTTTTTTAATCCTTTCCGACGTTTAATGTCGCCTGCGTTGAGACCTCCATACAACCCACGATATCCATAATTCTGGAAGCAAGCATATTCAAGTGGAGTTACTACTCCCGCATCGTGAGCAGCGTCTGCAAGCCGTTTATTATGACGGCGCATTTCAGCTCGAATGGCAACACGCTTTTCATTCTCAGAAAGTTCATCATAATTCTCAATTAATTCCTGCTGACGGGTCTTGATGGCGAAGTAAGATTGCCCAAGTGCTATGATATCTTTTGAAGGATCACCGTTCATTACAATCAGGTAACAAGCATATCGAGACAATTGATAGCTTCTAAAGCCGCGCTTTGCATTTGAACCAATAGAAACCATCTCGGTGAACTCACCGAAATGGTTTTCAATTTTATTTCCACTTTTTTGGCAAGCCTCCATAGCCTTAAAGATTGTCAATTCAAAATTACGAAAGTCTTTGTATTCAAGGGCTTTAGACAGTTCTCTCGCATACCATACTTCCTGTCCATATTCATTGATATGTTTTATACTTTCAAAAGTTTCATCTGAATAACGTTCAATTTCATTTGCCCTCATAAGTATTTCCCTCCTGGCCAACAACTTTAACTGGCAACTATCTTATTGTTCAACCTTTCATGGTTGGTGTGATCGGTTGTTCATCCATTCACCGCCTGGTGTTGCCGCACAGGGCGGTTTAATTTTTGACAAGTATCAAATCCAAAAGGTATATCCCAAATGCTTTCTGAAAAAAGTAAAGCCCTAGGTATCGGCAGCTCCCATATCAGTGGGATGTCTAGCACCTAGGGCTTGTTTATGTGACTATAAATAGCACTGCTAGGTGAATGATGTCAATTAAAAGATGTTTATAACCAGCATCCAGGTCACGTTATAGTGCCGAATTAATGCATGGCTATAAGCTGATGAACCAAGAAGAGCCCCGGGACACAGTCCCAAGGCTCTTCTCTGACCGTACAGCAGTCATTCGCTATGGGAGCATTATAGGCTGAACAGAAACAAATATCAATTATTGTGTGCCCAATCCACAAGCAAATATTTTGCCAGATCAGCTGGGATTTACGATACTTTCCAGCGACTCAATGAGAGCTTTTGACGTTTCCGCACTGCGTTTCTTAATCTTCAATCAAAGTAATCAAGGTATGCACTTTCATAGTCTGCGTGAATCGCATCAAGGAAATCAACATTCATCTTTTTGCTGATCTTCCATTTTCTACCGACTTTCTTAAGACTTATTTTCAACCTGTAATTTGAGATAAAAACGTAATTAAAACCTTCAGCATCATCAGTATAGAAAGCAAGATCCTTTTTGATATATGTCGAATAGTTCTGAGCAAAACGTTTGTCTAGCTTTAAGCTGGACGCATGTGGATGAGACAGAATATCAAGAAACATGTCGTCTAATGCCTTTTCACAAGCATCCATGTCAGAGAAATGCTGGCCAGAAATAACAACTGTAGCAGTTTTCTTCTTAACTCGGATGGAATCGATATGGGCAGTGAAATATCTTTTGTTGATTGTCCTTATAACCTTTGCAGTGTATCGCTTTTGCAAGAAAACCTTTGCATACGAAGGGCGAACAAAGTAAGACCGGATTTTTGATGGATTGTAATTCTTCACAACCGATATAAAACCATTCATGGTTTTTCGCACCTGTTTTTCCTCCTTCTTCGCAGATGCGGCGGAAACACTGCTGGCTATCATGAACATCATGATAAAAGCCAGGAAGACAACGAGTAGCGACTTGTGCTTTTTCATAGTATCCCTCCTTATATATACCTGTGTCGGCTCTCGACAACAACGCCGATCACCCTCACAGGCAGCTCCTCAACCTCTTTGTTTGTATAGTATTGCACGTCATAAGACGGGTTGATCGGCAGCAGCCGGATTCCGTCCTGATACTTCATGAGCCTCTTGCAGGTGGCATCGTTGCCGTTGACGGTAGCGGCTACAATGGATCCGGACTCCGCATCGTCTGTCTGCAGACAGATGATGTAATCTCCGTCCTTGATATCCGGCTCCATGGAGTGTCCAGAGATCTTTAGTCCGAAATATTTTTGACCAGGTTTGACCGGGACGGTGGTGAGATCGACCTCATCGATGACATCCTCAATCATCTCGATCGGGACGCCGCCAGCGATGCGGCCATAGACCTTGACAGTGCGTGGAGAAGATAACTGAAGCCTACGATTATCATTGCCAAGTTTATTGTGCCTTCTGGCATCAAGGAGTTTGGCCTCATCTTCTGTCAGCAATCGGGATATTTTGTCCCAATTCCCATTGAGGTACTCCATGTTTACGTTAAATAAATCACAAAGCGCTTCCCGCATTTCCATTTTAGGCTGTTTTACGCCACGCTCCCATTGAGAAACGGCAACATTAGTCACCCCGAGCTTATCGGCGAGCTCCTGTTGGGACCAACCGTTAGACAATCGCAATTCTTTAATTCGATCTTTGATATCTGCGTATTCACCCATATTTAAACCTTCAGATTATATTTTTGAAAGAATCATTTTTCCTATTGACAAGTATAAACCATAAGTTTACAATGTTCAACGTAAACCAAAGGTTTATATGAATAGGAGGGCAAAGTAATGGGATGTACAGCAGCGAGAATAAAGCAGCTGCGAATGTCTAAAGATGAGACCCAGAAGGAATTAGCAGAAGCGATAGGTGTTTCTGTGATGGCCGTGTCAAAATATGAAAATGGGTTGTCAGTGCCAAGCGATGACACAAAAGTAAAAATTGCTAGACATTACGGGGTGTCAGTAGAGTGGCTTTTTTTTAAACCATAACAGTAAACCAAAAGTTAATATTGGCAGCTGGAGAAAGGAGAAACGGCCATGATAAACGAACATTCAGTTGAATCCTGGGAACTCCAGAGAGCAAGAAGAGAGGGAAACGGAACCTTAAAGAACTGGATCTGGGAGGAAGTCAGACAAGGCCAGCCGCTTCCGGGGAGCATTAGCGTTGATGCCTGCCGCCACGTTCTCAGAGAACGAGGCGAGGACGGCATGGGATATCACAACACCTGAGGAGCAGGCGGATTCAAGTAACCGGGTGCCAGGAGAAAGGAGAAACATGAAGCCGGACGCAAAGAAGGAGGGAGAAGCAGAGTGGTGTTATGGAAGAAGAAACGCCAGCAGGAGGTCATTCCGATAGGAAGGGTATTCCTGCAAGCGCCGCCATCGGTCAATTATGAGATCGAGTATGAAGATAACAAGATGTGGAATTTAGGAGTACAGGTTGTACTAGAACCCCACGATTGGTACAGATTTCAAAGCGAATCATTTTACCCGGAGCTAAAGAAATGGCTTTCTGGTCTGGGAAATCCCGAAATACAAGGTATTCTTGACGACCTTGAAAGGCAGCTAAGTTCAGAGGAAACAAAGGAGAAAGATACACAAGATTAGTCCCCTCATTTTTTCTAACTATTACTTCCTGCAAACGGCAGAAGCTTGTGGCTGATTCATCAGAGACAGAAACAGAATGGATAACAAGGGGAAGGGAAGAGTTGTTGGTGAAACGAATATAAAAATTGCAGGAACGGCTGAAATAGGAATAGTCAAGGACAGCAAAGTCAAGTTTTACGGAATGACGTATGGCGGAAACGATCCAGGTTATTGCAGACATCAAGAAAGAAAGAACGGCAAGAACATTGACAAGTACTTGCATACGGTACACCTCCAATCAATTTACAGAAATCATAGCATGAGAAGGATTGGCAGGGAAGTATTTCGGATCCAGGGAGAAAGGAGAAAGAAGATGTTCAAAGATTGTCTGGCAGAGGCAATGAGAGAAAAAGGATTAACAGCTACCGAGCTCTCAAAAATGACCGGGATCAGCAAACCGAGCATCAGCCAGTAT
The DNA here is from genome assembly GCA_900555005.1 of uncultured Lachnospiraceae bacterium. The sequence goes on from USJM01000045.1 coordinate 8,653, forward strand.
CTCAAAGGGAAAAACGCCCCGTCTGCGGAGCGGATCCGGAAGCTGGAGACGGCGCTGGGCGTAGAGCTGCCGAACCCCGGATATGACCGCGGAATCGGAGAACCGCGGGAGGACTTCCACCGGATGAAGGTCGATGATGCTGCAAAGCTGATGCATGTATCCGGGGAAGTGATCCGGAGAGGGCTCCGGCAGAACGTATTCCCATGGGGGTACGCGGTCCGGGCGCCGCAGCGGTATGTGTACATCATAAACGCGGACAAGTTCCGTGAGATAGAAGGGATGAAAGGATGAGAAAACCAAAAGACCGGTGGGTACGACACCCCACCAGCCTTTCGCCGAATTTGTTTACCCTATACGCCTTGCAGGTTTTCACCGCGGCAGATGTCGTAAACCGCGTCTATGGGACGTCACGTCACTTTTGCAGTTTCGATTCTGCGAATGCCTGAACGCTGACGTGTGAATGGAATACACGATACGGTGCGCACATATTTTCGCTAGCAAATGGAATGTGCAAACCCCTCATTTTTATGTGTGAGTGCACACTGCGCCGTACCAGTTGTTACTTAACCCAGTTTAACGTGTGATGGTGCCACATAGCGACCAACCCATAAGGGAGCAGGCAAAGTCAAAAGTTTTGTCAATAGACATCACTCCTTTCCTTGCCAAAGAGGCATAGAAACATTTTAGCACCATGTTAAACAGCGTCAATAGGGTAAACGGGCGGAAGCGCCAGAAAGGAAACAATGATGGATCAGCATACAGAAGAGCTGGCAAATTACATCAGGAAAAACAATTACAACCTGGCGAGCATCGCAAGGGAGACAGGAATCCCGTACATGGCGCTGTATGACAGCCTGTTCAATTCCTCCCGGAGCAGGCAACTCCGGGTGAGTGAATATTTCGCTGTCTGCAGCTGTCTGGGAGTTTCGCCGGGACAGTTACAGGAGAGATACAGAGGGATGAAGGAGGAGGTTATCACTGAGAGGAGCGGCCATGGATCCACAAATTGAGATTGAAGCCCGTAGAAGAGCGGATCAGCAGCTCATGGAGGGCGAGAACAAGAAACAGCTTGTCAAGGAATTGAAAAAGCTGATCAAGCAGACAAGAGCCGGAATCGCTGTAAAGGCAATTGAGTATAAGAAGGGCGACGGAGATGACGAGTATGTCATCATCGAAAACTATTACGGGAAGACGAAGAAGATCGACATGACAGCGGATTCAGGGATAGCGCTGATGAGAGACATCCTGGCGGGAATCAGGTAACCGTGTCCAGAAGAAAAGGAGAATCGCGGATGATCCACCATTACATAACACAGTATCTCGAAGATGGAAAACATTTTGCTGAGTCTTGGATACAGATCAACCTTTTCGGTAAGTGCTTCTGCTTTAGCCGAAGGAGGATAACTATTCATGAAATTTAAATGGGATCACAGAGCAGCAACTAGTGATCCCAAGACGAAGGCTTTATTTATCCTTCTTCCATCCGTTTCCGGGCTTGGATGTCGGAGGCAATCGGTCGCCGCTTTCGATAGTAGCGCGATGGCCATTAGGAACTTGACCACCGCGCGGGCCTACTTCTGTATATTTCCCTGGCGCTTGGTTATCCGTTCCGGGTTTGATGATTTTCGGCATGTTATCACTTCCTTTCAAGAATAAATGTTGATGGAGAACATTTGTTTCATACTAAATATAGTCCGCACATAGAAGGAGGTCAAGAGATGGAAGCCAAGGAAATTACAGATCTGATCAATCAGGAAAGGATAAAGCAAGGGATGAGTGTCAGCGAATTTGCTCGGCGCGTTGGTGTGTCCACCTCAAACGCTAATTACTGGTTCAGAGGCGGGAGAATAAAGCTGGAAAATGCGGACAAAGCACTCAGAGTACTTGGACTTACAGCAGTTATCGGTAAAGGGAAATTATGAAACAAGGAGGGACGAATGCCAACAGTGCTGCTGATAATCTGGGCAGCTATAGCAACGATTGGATGGATGAAGTGGAAGGTGGCTTTGAAAATGTTGCTATATGTTCTGCTGAGAAAAGGAATAGAGCCGCCATCAAATGAGGAGATAGCGGCTTATAGAGAAGACTTCGAGAAGGATTGGATCAGGAAATGGTTCGGAAAACAAAGAGGAGACATATCAGAATGACAGTCATTTTCATAGCGATCATCGTATTCATCACAATAAAAGCCTTTCTTTACAAGATAGCTTTGGAACAGTCGATCCTGGTGTTCAGGGAGTACATAAAAAGGCATCAGTATACGCCGCCGACAAAAACGGAAATCAAGGAGTACACAGATGCCATTGACCATAAGGAGCTGTTACACGCCGTCTTTAAGTTTACCAATCGCGTTGAGTAATTAAGCGGGAAGTGAGTAAGAAATGGAAAAAAGGAAGCAGTTCAATTTTGTTTGTGACGGAAAAGTACAAGGATGCCAGCAGGATCGATGCTTTTACAAAACAGGAAACATATACGCCTGTATGCACACAATCGATCCGGAACACGCATTGAATTTTAACCATGGTGCCTGTAATAGAGCGAACCAATACTGGGAGAAGCCGCCAAAGAGCATTACAAAGGCAAAAAAAACCATAGCAATACAAGAAGGCCGGCTTCACCCGAAGACAATCAATGATCTGCCTTAAATCGCTCAATGAAACTCAGATTGACATCAAAATCAGCGATGCCAAATGGTGACATTGAATTGTGGTCAATAGACACATATCCGAGTCGTTCCAATTCAAACAATGCATCAGCAAGAGAACGGGACATTGGACGGATAGAAAGGAAAAGCGCTTGATCTAAGTCCCCGTCGTCATTGATGCATGCCAGCAAAGCACGTGATATTTCACCGTGCATATAAGGGTTACCTCCTTTCCACAGACTCAGGCGCTGCAACGCCCTGTAAGAGGAGGATAGCACAAGTAAAGGGGCAGGGAGAAAGGAGAAAGAAGATGTTCAAAGATTGTCTGGAG
>USJM01000046.1 GCA_900555005.1 uncultured Lachnospiraceae bacterium
AAAATACTGACCCGGCTGCCCAGGAAACGGATTCCTCCGGAGCATCTGAGGTGCAGTTCGAGACAGAGACCGAAAGGGGCAAAAGAGCAGAAAAGGGAAGCTTCGAGGCAAAGGCGGATGGTGTTTCGCTGAAGCTGACACTGCCAAAGGGAAAAAAACTTCCGTCTGACACAAAGCTTACGCTGAAGCCATCAGATACCAAGAGCGGGCAGAAGCAGACAGTGCTTGTGCGAAAGGCGCTCGAAAAGGCGCAGCGTACGGTCGAAAAAGTTCGCCTTCTGACCCTCACAGCAGTTGATGCGGACGGAAATGCCGTCACGCTTCCAAAAGGAACGACCTTCAGTTTTTCGTTCGGAAACGGACTTGATCTCGGAATTGCAGAGAGAAGAGAAGGGGAGATTCATTTTCTGGAGGTGGGAGATCAGGCATCGAATGCCGGTGCATCGCTGAAAGTATCCCAGGATCAGACAAAGCTGGTTTCTGCATCCGTCACCCTCGGCAGCGAAGAGAAGGGAAGCCTGACCTACGCAGCCGCGAGTCTTCAGGACAGGGGAAACGATGGCGGAAAGCTGTCAGCTGGCGATATGAACGGCTTTGCCGGAGCGGGTGCGTATGCGGCTGCCGCAGAGCAGTACGATGGAGAGAAGAGCGAAAAAGCGCAGATTCTTGCGGGAAACATTGGAAAAGATGACAAGGAAAAGTTGGAGCACCTGAAGAAGGCGCAAAACCTGCTGGGAGGGCTTGCGGCATTTTCGGCATCGCTTGCGGATGCGCAGGACTCGGACAGCGTTCGTGTGGTGAATCTGTATGCGGATGACAACGGTGATGTGAATACATCGGCTGAGGCCGTCACCGACCCGATGTACGGCGTGAAGGCAGCGGACGGGACAATCGACGTTACTTCCGGCTATGTTGTCGTCAATATTATTGCGAAAAGCGCGGATCAGACCATCCACATTCCGGACTTTGCCGTCACGTATGCAGAGAACGGGAAGGAGCAGGCGGTGACAGCCGATGCGCATCCGGAGCTGGCTCAGCATCTGATCGTCAATATCGCTGCGGGAAACGGCAGGAACGGGAAGGATTTTAGCTTCGTTTCCTATACGGGGAAGGCTGACCGAGGCGGCGCATTGGGGTGTATCTGGCACCGGCGGGAACCATTCGTTTTGCGGGCGCACTGACGGGAGCCGTGTATGCGAAAAACGCAGCGGTGGATGGGAAGCTGACTCATGCCGCTGAGGCGGGTCAGACAGGAAAATCGAAAGAGGATGCAAATGAGGCCGCTGCAAAGAAGGGCACGGCAGCTTTGATGGCAGAGACAGCGGCGGAAGCCAGCCAGAATGCCGCGGATAAGGACAGCGCAGATGACAGTCGGCAGGCATTCTCCGGAACGCTGAAAGTGAGCGCTGCCAGTAAGAACACGGACGGCACACAGACGGAGCTGGAAGGCGTTGTCTTCTCCCTTTATGAAAGGACAGAGGGACAGAAGGATCAGCTCGTATACAGCTGGACATCAGGCAAAGCGGCAAAGCAGATCCCGGCAGGCCTTCTGAAGGAAGGCGGGATCTACGTCGTCCGTGAGGAGGCGATGCCGGTTCCTGAAGGCGGAACAGGTATGGCTGCCTATTCGAAACTGGCGGAGACGGTGTTTTCCGTAACGGCGGCAGGTACAGGGACCGCAGCAGGAATTCAGCTAACGGGAAACAATAACGGAGGTACTCTGAAGCTGCTGAAGGAAGGCGCCAGCGATTATGAGCTGGATTACATGCATGAATCCAGTCAGACGCCTGAATCATCTCAGAATCTTGTCACCATCGTGGCAAAGGATCCTTCCGGAGCAGGCGTGCCGGGGTCTCAGGTTACGATTGAAAGGAAGACGTCGGAGACAGATGCGTCCGGAAATGCCCAGTGGGAGCAGGTGGCGGCATTCACCATGCAGGGGAATCCGGTGGCCTTTGACTTCGGAAGCGGTCTGCCAAAGAAGATCGATGACAGCCATCCAAGTAATGAGGATACTGCGACCTTCCGTATCACTGAAAGCGCACCGGCAGGGATGACATCCCTGACTTACGGGAATGAGGGTAAAGCCCAGAAAACAGAGCAGGCATCCACAACGCTGACCTTTACCTATAAAAAGGATCAGGCGACAGATGCATGGAAGCTGACTTCCAGGACACGTGTATATGCAGATGGGGCAGCAGATCCTACAGACAGCGATAAGATGGCTTCCGTCACCTTCACAGATGCCTATCTCGTATCCCTGACTTCCAGTCAGGTAAACTATTATTCAAAAGAGAGCGACGAAAAGACGCTTGTTCCGAACCTGGCTGGGGCATCCATTACAGTTCAGGCGGATGGTGCGTCTCTGAAAGCCGGTGCTGATTATCTGGTTTATTCGGTAGCAGACGGGAAGGTGGATCAGAAACAGACTGTCTCCGATGACAGTGAAAGCTTTTTCATGCCGGAAAGTCCGGTTCAGCTTGTTCTCCTCAGTGGAAAGGCTGGAGGTGGCAAATCAGTCGGGGTAACCGGAACATGGAAGAGTGATTCCCCCTACCATTTCATCAAAGTCGGTAATGAGAACCCCGGGGTGGTTTCCGGTACGCTCACAGCACCATCTGAGGGAAATACTGGAACCTATTCCAGAGAGATCCCGGCCCTGAAGCTGAAGAGCCGCATCCAGGCAGTTGTAAACCTCAGTTCAGTCGATGATGCCGGAAATGCACATCTGTCGGGACCATCCGGAATCGTCAAGGCAAAGGTTGCGGGGACAGAGGGAGAGATCAAGGCGAATCCAACAGCATTTGTTCTGAACGATCTCAATCTGGATGATGTGGTCACCGGGATGCTTCAGACGGGTTCCGGAAACCAGACGACAGATATTGTTGGAACACAGAACTGGAATGGCTATGCATTCAAGTCGATGAATGGCATCATCACAGGTGTAAACCAGGCTGCGGATGGAAGGGAAGTGACGATCAATGCGAATTTGATCAGTCAGTCAACTGTCGGGACGATCGTAGTGTACATGGATCTGTACCGGGCCTCCACAGGAAAGAGGCTTCCGGTCACGGCTCAGAAACAGTATCAGGTGCGGGTTTTCATGGATGCGGGGGGAACTCTTCCGTATGGGGATGCCCAGACGCTGACAGTACCGAAGAATAATTCGACGTCCGGGACAAACGGAAGTGCGCGGTTTACCGTCCCGGTCGATGCGCTGCATGGGACGACCTACTATGTATTTGAGGTCGATGCAGACGGAAGGCCAGTCAGAAACAGCAGTGATATGAAGATTCAGATTCAGGGCGGCGACAGCGCCGGGGGAAATGGTGCAGCTGTCACGATGAAGGCGATGGAGGTGGACCCATACGGCAACGGGGCCAGCAGGACTTATGTGGTCGCGAACAGGATCATCAGGATTCAGAACCTTTATACCGATTCGTATTACAATTCACACCGAAGCGAGTTCATGTCAAACGGAACGTTTGACATTCAGCTGAGAGTGGTCGATGCATCCGGCAATGAACTTCCGGTCGACAACCTGGTGGCAGAATTCAGGGTGCGGACCAGGGACGGGAAGCTGGCGCTGAAGAACAACCAGAAGATTACACTGAGGAATGCATCTGTAGGTGAACGGAGGAATATCTCCTTCCCGGTTCCAATTGATACCGGACAGCAGGCGATGGGAGTCACGCTGATGTCGATCAGGACGACGGCAGGCGTGAGCCTGGCGAAGGACTACACGCTGCTGACGGACTACACACGGCTCACGGATTACACGCGGCTCAAGGAATTAATTAACTTGAATTTCTCGAAGGTTGGGAGCAGAACCGGCGAACGGACATTTACAATCAACGCAGACGCTGAGAATCAGGGACCGGTCGTCTTCGTTCTGAGAAAGAATGAGACGAATGAGAAGGCTTCGCTGACCCTGACAAAGTCGGTGATGTATAAAAAGACGCCGATCAGGGTCAATGCGACCTATTACATCGGAATCTTCGCGGATGCAGCGCACACAAAGCTGCTGTTCAAGAAGGCGATGAGCCTGAGGGATGCCAGCTCGATGTCCGATACGCTGAAAGTGAACATCAACTCTCAGAAGGGCAGGACCATTACCCTGTACTTTGCGGAGACGGACAGAAACGGCAAGGTGGTCGAGAGCGGAAAGAAGACCGGTTACGATATCTCAATCAGTGCTCCACAGGTGACGCTGTCACAGTCGAACATGAATGCAAGCGTGACCGTTACAAATGAGATTCTGGACGGCTCCAGGGCAGCGGAGCGGCTGACCGATCCGGACTCCGGGTTTGCAGGTGATTCAGCAGCGCTCGCGGATGCGCAGGCGCTTGCCTCCAGTTCGAATCTGAACAGCAAGACCGGCGATGATTCGCCGCTGATGCGCTATGTGCTGCTGCTTGTGATCGCCGGTGCAGGCGTGGCTGCGGGCCTTTATCTTGTTCTTCGCAGACGCAGGCGCTGAGGATTCGACACCTGAGAGGAAGAAAACTTTGAGCTGTCCGACCGGGTCGGCATTCAAGCTGACCCGGCTCATGAGAGAAAAACAGATTCGTGTCTATTGCGAACCGGATTCAAAGCAGGTATAATGCGGGTGGATGCGGGCAGAAAAGCGTCTGCCCGCCCGCTAACAGATTTTATCAACTCAAAAAGGGAGGAAAAATCATGTCATTAGTCACATCTACCGAGATGTTCCAGAAGGCATACAAGGGCGGATATGCAATTGGCGCTTTCAACATCAACAATATGGAGATTGTCCAGGGAATCACCGAGGCAGCTGCTGAGCTGAATTCTCCGGTCATCCTTCAGGCTTCCCAGGGAGCAAGAAAGTATGCAAACTCCGTCTATCTGGTAAAGCTTGTAGAGGCTGCTCTTGAGATTCATCCGGATCTGCCGGTTGTTCTTCATCTGGATCACGGTGCAGACTTCGAGGTCTGCAAGGACTGCGTAGACAACGGCTTTACTTCTGTCATGATCGATGCTTCCTCCAAGCCGTTCAAGGAGAACATCGAGCTGACAAAGAAGGTTGTTGAGTATGCACACGCGCATGGCGTTGTCGTCGAGGCTGAGCTTGGCACCCTGGCAGGCATCGAGGATGCTGTCGCTGTCAAGGCGGAGGATTCCTCCTACACCAATCCGGACGACGTTGAGGAATTTGTCGGTGAGACCGGTGTCGATTCCCTTGCAATCGCAATCGGAACCAGCCATGGCGCATACAAGTTCAAGCCGGGCACAAAGCCGCAGCTTCGTTTTGATATCCTCGATGAGGTTGTCAAGAGACTGCCGGGCTTCCCGATCGTCCTGCACGGAGCTTCCTCTGTCCCGCAGGAGTATGTCAAGATCATCAACGCAAACGGCGGTGCTCTGAAGGATGCCATTGGTGTTCCGGAAGATCAGCTTCGTCAGGCTGCACGCAGCGCTGTCTGCAAGATCAACATTGACTCCGATCTTCGTCTTGGCATGACCGCTGGTATCCGCAAGACCTTTGTTGACGATCCGTCCATCTTCGATCCGCGTCAGTATCTGAAGGTCGGCCGCCAGAACGTCCATGACATCGTTGCACACAAGATCAAGGATGTCCTTGGATCCGATGGCAAGGCTGCTGAGCTGTCCAAGAGATAAGAATCAGGCTGCCTGATGAAGAAGGCCTGAATAACCGGAGGGGGTATCCTCAGGATCTGAGAAGATCCCGGGAATGCCCCTTTTGCTGTATCCGGAGATATGATGTAACCAGCGGCGGATGCCGGAGATCATGGCGTCCTCATGTACGAATACAGGAGAAGATATGGAATTATCTGAGAAGGGTGTATACCTGGTCAATGGAACCGATATCGTGCCGGATACGGAGGAGACCTCGGCCCGGATCCGGCAGATGACTGGAAAGGAACCGGACAGGCAGCAGGCGCGCAGGGAGACGATGGCGTGGTCGATTCTTCACAGCCATAACCTGTCCGGAGATGATGAGAAGCTCCAGATCCGCTTCGATAAGATGGCATCTCATGACATCACATACGTGGGCATCATCCAGACGGCGAGGGCATCCGGACTGGAACAGTTTCCGATCCCTTATGTCCTGACAAACTGCCATAATTCGCTCTGTGCTGTCGGCGGCACAATCAATGAGGATGACCACATGTTCGGCCTCTCAGCGGCGAAGAAGTACGGCGGCATCTATGTTCCGCCGCATCAGGCCGTCATTCACCAGTTCGCAAGGGAGATGCTTGCCGAGTGCGGCGCGATGATCCTGGGGTCTGACTCCCACACCCGCTACGGGGCACTCGGGACAATGGCGATGGGAGAAGGCGGCGGCGAGCTGGTCAAGCAGCTTCTCAGCCAGACCTACGACATCGACATGCCCGGCGTCGTCGCAGTTTATCTGGAGGGAGAGCCGGCAGTTGGGGTTGGACCGCAGGACGTCGCGCTGGCCATCATCGGCGCGGTGTTTGACAAGGGCTATGTCAAGAACAAGGTCATGGAGTTCGTCGGCCCGGGTATCGGACGCCTGAGCGAAGACTTCCGAATCGGTGTCGATGTGATGACGACGGAGACGACCTGTCTGAGTTCGATCTGGCGAACAGATGAGAAAACAAAGAACTTCTATGAGATCCACGGCAGGAGATCCGCCTACAGGGAAATGAACCCGGGCAGCCTTGCCTTTTACGATGGCTGCATCCGCGTTGATCTTTCTGAAATCCGGCCGATGATCGCGATGCCGTTCCATCCGAGCAATGTCTACGCCATTGAGGATGTGCAGAAGAACCTGAAGGACGTGCTCCATGATGTGGAGGAGCGTGCGAAAGTTTCCTTCGGCGGCAAGATTGACTATTCGCTTCAGGACAAGATTGTGGACGGGAGGCTTTATGTCGACCAGGGCATCATCGCCGGCTGCGCAGGCGGCGGGTTTGAGAACATCTGCGCGGCTGCGGACATCCTCCGGGGCCATTCGATCGGTAACGACGAGTTCACGATGAGTGTTTACCCGGCTTCCATGCCGATCTACATGGAGCTGGTGAAGGATGGCCGCTTTGCTGATCTGATCGAGGCTGGGTGCGTTGTCAAGACCGCTTTCTGCGGACCCTGCTTTGGTGCGGGTGATACCCCTGCAAATGGGGCCTTCTCTATCCGCCATTCGACACGGAACTTCCCGAACCGGGAAGGCTCGAAGGTGCAGAATGGCCAGATCGCTTCGGTTGCGCTGATGGATGCGCGTTCCATCGCGGCGACAGCGGCAAACAAGGGCTTCCTGACAGCTGCGACAGAGGTGGACGTAAAGTACAGTGAGCCGGAGTACCATTTTGACAAGGCGATTTACGAAAATCGCGTGTTCAATGCCTGGGGGAAGGCGGAGCCGGAGGAAGAGCTGGTGTTCGGGCCGAATATCAAGGACTGGCCGGCGATGAGCCCGCTGCCGGAGAATCTTCTTCTGCGCGTTGTATCCGAGATCCATGATCCGGTGACCACGACCGATGAGCTGATTCCATCCGGTGAGACAAGCTCTTACCGTTCCAATCCGCTGGGACTTGCGGAGTTTACACTGTCCCGAAAGGATCCGGCGTATGTGCCGCGGGCAAAGCAGGTTCAGCTGGCGCAGAAGGCGATTGAGGCTGGGGAAGATCCTGCATCCGCGCTTTCCGCGGCGGAGACACAAGATGCAGGCTCGAAGCCGCTTGCGGATTCCTATCAGGACGCAGTCAGTCTGATCGCGGAGAAGCTGCCTGGTGTCGTTGAAAGCTTCAGGGACCCGAAGGCCTTCGGTGTCGGTTCGACCATCCACGCAGTGATAGGGACGATCCGGCCATCCTCGCTGTGAAGCCGGGAGACGGCTCCGCGAGAGAGCAGGCCGCTTCCTGCCAGAAGGTGCTCGGCGGATGGGCGAACATTGCATTTTCATATGCGACAAAGCGCTACCGCTCGAACCTGATCAACTGGGGCATGCTTCCGCTCGTGATCGAGGAGGGCGATCTTCCATTTGCAAATGGAGACTGGATCTTCCTTCCGGATATTCGGGCGGCTGTCGCTGAGAAGCGCGACCGTATCATGGGCTTCGTCGTGAAGAACGGCGCCATGAAAGAGTTCTATATGACACTGGGTGAGCTGACCGATCATGAGCGTGAAATCATCATGGACGGCTGCCTGATCAACTACAACCGGAAGCTGCACGAGCGCCAGGGCTGAGCAGCGTCCCGCCGTGCGCTGAGAGGATGGGCCTGGCCGAACTGTCTGGATTGTATAAATTATATACACAATAATAGATCAAGACGGACATAATGCAAAAATAATAAAAATATAACCGAATCGTATTGACAATCAGGAGGACCTTTGCTAGTATGTAGTTACACAAAGAACACCGGTTGCAATAGCCGATGGATCTGATCGCAGAAAGGAGGGCTGGACCGATGGAAATCGACAGTGGAACACCGTACAGTTCAGTTCAATATAACAGAGGCAGAGTGACAGGTCCCTGCGAAAAAGATTTCTGATGATCGGTTTTCTGGAATCGCAGTATAGAGCGAGAATCGGAGAAGAAAAGTAGAGAACCGACAGAAGCGCCTTTCACTTGTTATATTGAAAGCAAGCTGCCGGAAAAAAGATTCTATCGTTAAGAATTCTTGCAGTAGAAAGTTGGGAAGATGATTTTCAGAATCCGTTCCTGACGAGAAAGGGAACGAAGATCGATATCAATTATTTATTTTATGCGATGGTGCTGTAGAGCACAGCATCTTGAGTCATAGAAGAGCAGGGAAGAATCCTCCGATTCATAGGTGAGATAGTTCACAACTGAATAGCTACTAGAAGTGTAGATCGTTCAAGTCAATCGTTCCGGAGCCGGTGAGATGAGTCACCGGCTCCTTTTCTGGTGTCCTGGTATTCACAGCGGTGAAGAAGAGAGCTGTTCTGCCTGCCGGATCAGCATCGGGAGCGTTGCCTCGAATTCGACTCCATAGCTGTCCGGTTTGCCGGATGCCTGTGTTACACGGATTGTTTCCCGGACATAGTCGACCGCGAGCCGCAGGGCTTTCTTCAGCGGAAGGCCCCTGGTCAGGGCGCCGGCGACGACGGAGGCGAACAGATCTCCCGTGCCATGATAATTCCCCGGAATACGGTCTGTAAAACAGGAGACAACCTCCCCGGTTCTGCTGTTTTTTGCCATGGCACCCGTCTGGCCTTCCCTGAGGGAGACACCGGTCAGCACAGCCCACTCCGGGCCAAGCGCGCACAACGCCTTCAGCAGGTCGAGAATATAATTCTCCCCATATCTTTCGAGGTAGGGAAGACCTGTCAGGTAGTGTGCCTCTGTCAGGTTGGGCAGGATGATGTCCGCACAGCCGCAGAAGGCGGCGTACTGTTTTGCAAAGGCTTCGTCAAAACCGGTATAGAGCTTTCCGTAATCCGCCATGACAGGGTCGATGATGACGAGCGGACTCTGAGAACCCTGGAATTTCCGGATGATATCCTGGACAATCTCCATCTGTTTCACAGATCCCAGATATCCGGAATAGATGGTGTCAAATGTGAATCCCAGTCTTTTCCATTGATCGGTGACGGGAATCATCTGGTCCGTCAGGTCCAGAAAGGTGAAGCCGTCAAACAGGGTATGGGTGGAGAGCAGTGCGGTCGGAAGAACGGCCGTCTCGACACCCAGCGACGAGATGACCGGGAGCGCAATGGTCAGGGAGCATTTCCCGATACAGGAGATGTCCTGTATCGTCAGAAGCCGTTTGCCGGAGGGGGTCTCCGGTTTCGTATGGCCCTGACTTTCTGCCTCGTTTCTCTGATCCGGCTGATCTGGATAATGCATCGTTCATATCCTCCTTCTGCCGTTAGTCTATCATCAGCATTCAGGACATACAACCTGGACGCACCATCCGTTCACACTGTTTCCCTGAGATTGCCACTCATCGACAATCGTGGTATAGTTACTGTGCATTTTTGTCTTCTGTACAGGCGGCCGGGACGGCACCTGCAGACAGCCTGCATCGGGCTTCAGGGCAGGATACAGAAAGACGGACGAACTACTGAGGCGCAACAGGAAAATCGGAATCTGAACAGATTCCAGCGGACGACATGAATATCATAGTTGTAGGGTGCGGGAAGGTCGGAGCGAAGCTCTGTGCCGATCTGTGCCGGGAAGGGCATGACGTCACAGTCGTGGACAAGAGCGATTCTGTCGTGAATCAGATCTGCGATCGTTTTGATGTCATGGGGTTTTCAGGCAATGGGGCAAGCTACCAGGTTCTGCAGGAAGCGGGGATTGTACAGGCCGATCTGGTGATCGCGGTGACAGGCGTGGACGAGGTGAATCTGCTTGTCTGCCTGATTGCTCGAAAAGCAGGCCATTGCCAGACCATCGCAAGGGTTCAGAACCCGGAGTATAACCAGGAGGCCGGGTTCCTGAAAGAAGAGCTGGGCCTGGCGCTGGTCATCAATCAGGAATTCGCCTCCGCACAGGAGGTGGCGCGGGTTCTGAAGTTCCCGAGCGCGATTGAGATCAACACCTTTGCAAAAGGAAAGGCAGAGCTGCTTCATTTCCGGATTCCGAAGGATTCTGTGCTGGATGGAATGAACCTGAACGAGCTTCATGAACGGCTCAAGTGCCATGTGCTCGTATGCACGCGGGAGCGTGACAACGAGATGGTTATCCCGCAGGGGAATACGGTGCTGAGATCTGGGGATGTTATCTCGATTGTAGCCCCCGGAGATGAGCAGACCGAGTTCTTCCGAAGAATCGGACTCAATACCCATGCGGTCAGAAATGTGATGATCGCCGGGGGAGGGGATATCGCGTATTATCTGGCCCGGATTCTGATTCGTTCCGGGATTCAGGTCAAGATCATAGAGAAGGAGCTTGCGCGCTGCGAGCAGCTTGCGGATCTTCTTCCAAAGGCGATCATCATTCACGGCGACGCCTCTGACAAGGAGCTTCTGGTCGAGGAGGGAATCACCCGGACGGAGGGCTTTGTCGCGCTGACCGGAATTGATGAAGAGAATGTCATCCTCTCGCTGTTCGCGCGGTCGATGGGCATTCGGAAAATTGTCACGAAGGTCGACAGAAGTGCATTTGCGGAGGTGTTCGATCAGCTGGATTTGGACACGATGATTGCGCCGAAGAACATAACGGCGGAGCACATTGTGACCTATGTCCGGGCGATGCAGAATTCCTTCGGAAGCAACATCGAGACGCTTCACCGGATGATGGATGACCAGGCAGAGGCGCTGGAGTTTCTGATCAAGGATTCATTTGCCCACAAGAGTATCCTGCTCAGGGATATGAAGTTCCGGAAGGGGGTGCTGGTTGCCTGTATCTCCAGAAAGGGGAAGGTTATCCTTCCGAGAGGAGATGACCGGATCGAGGTGGGAGATATGGCAGTGGTCATCACATCCCTCAAGGGGGTCAGTGATATCGATGATATTTTTGAAAAGTGATATCTCATGAATTATGCAATGATGTTCCGGATTCTGGGGTGGATGCTGATCTTTGAGGCCGGTTTCATGGCACCATCCATCATCGTGGCGGCGATCTACCGGGAGACCAGCGTGATCTGGCTGTTTGTCTCGATGGGGATTGTGACGGCGGGGGGGGGGGCGGGCGGTGGGGCC
>USJM01000047.1 GCA_900555005.1 uncultured Lachnospiraceae bacterium
AGCCGGTGGATGCAGCAGCGCAGGCATCAGCAGCCGCAGAAGAACCGAAGCCGGTGGATGCAGCAGCGCAGGCATCAGCAGTCACAGAAGAACCGCAGCCGGCATCTTTCGGCTCAGATGACTGGAAGACCAGGCCGGTAGAGGATATCCTGGATGCGAAGACGAGAGTTCTTCCGACAGCGGAAATCGCAAAGCTCCACGAACAGTTCCGTCAGAGAGAACTGAAGGCACAGACAGCCGGGGAGAGAGTTGCGGAGCAAATTGCATCGGAGGCTGAAGCGCAGGTCAAGGAAGAGGCCGCAGGAAAAACACCGGTACGCAGGGGCAGCCGGAAAATGGGATTCAGCCTTTTGAGCAGGCAGCCGCAGCCCGTGCGGAGGCATCAAGGCAGGCACCGGAGGCGCAGCCGTCTGTGGACACTCATTCGCTCGGGATGTCGGACAAGCGGGAAGAACAGCCGCATGCTGTCTCAAAGGAAGAGGCTGTCGGGCTGACTTCTGAGCAGTCCATGCGCGAGGTCCTTCCGCAGACGGATGTCAGAGAACCGCAGGTGGCAGCCGGCAGATCTTATCTGAAGCCTTACCAGAGAGAGCTGTTCTCGGGATTTCTCGGGATCGGAAATCTGGAGGAACAGATCGCAAAAGCGATCGAGCAGGCAGAGAGCCGGAATGGAGACCGGACATCCCGCACAGGAATGTCCTGATTCTGGGCGGCCATGGCTGTGGAAAAACGACGATCGCGACGGGCATCGCAAAGGCCGTCGCGGAGGACATGGGAACGCATTCGGTCAAGATGGCGCGGATTTATGCGGCTGATCTGAACCGCAAGGACATTGCGGCAACGATCGCAAAGATTGCGGGAGGGGTTCTGATTGTCGAGGAGGCCGGAGATCTGGAAGACAGCATTGTCGACCAGCTGACGACGGCGATGGAATTCCGGACGGACGGAATGATTATGATCCTGGAGGATGAACAGCGGTATATTCATGACCTTCTGATGCGGCATCCGCGCTTTACGATGAAGTTCACGGCACAGATCTACATTCCGGTGTTCAGCAGCCAGGATCTGGTGAATTTCGGTCAGCTTTACGCGGAGAGCCAGGACTGCACGCTCTCGGAAGACGCAAGGGAAGCGCTCAGGGCAAGGCTGGATGCAGCAGCCAAGTCGGGCGAACAGGTATCGATCACCAATGTTGTTGAGCTGACGAGCCGTGCAATCCGGAATTCACAGAAGTTCTTCCGCAGGATCCAGTCTGCGAAAAAGCGCTACGACGAACAGAACAGGGTCATCCTAAGAGCAAAAGATCTTCGGTAACATATATATAATACCGGAATCATTGCGAAAGATGGCAGACAATCCGGAATGATTCTGGTTTGTGCGTTCGGACAGAAAATATTAAGATATTGGGACGATAATCTAACATTTTGTCAGCTTATATAAAAATATTTTGAATTCATGGTGATATCGTTCATTGACACTGACAAAACCCGCTGTTATACTCTAGCTAGTTCCTTATTAATTTTGCGTTTTTGCTGACGCCAGGAGGTAGTGAGGATGAAAAAACAGATTGCTGTGTTTCTGAGTTTGGCAATGGCTGCAACGGCCTGCAGCCCGGCATTTGCGGGGGAGACAGAAGCCCAGACGGAGGGCCAGGCAAGCGGCGGCGCCTTTATTGCGGGAGCTGAGACGGAGGCGGATGTAACGATTCCGTCCGACATGAAGTTCGGCTTCATTTTCCTTCACGATGAGAATTCAACTTACGACCTGAACTTCATCAACGGAGCGAAGGAAGCAGCAAAGGAGCTCGGTCTTTCAGATGACCAGATTATCCTGAAGACCAATGTCCCGGAAGGCCAGGAGTGCTACGAGACGGCGGCAGATCTTGCAGATCAGGGATGCGCGGCAGTCTTTGCGGACAGCTTCGGACATGAGGACTACATGATCCAGGCAGCCCAGGAGTACCCGGATGTCCAGTTCTGCCATGCAACCGGAACGAAGGCACACACCGAAGGCCTGAGCAACTACCACAACGCTTTCGCTGCCATCTATGAAGGCCGCTATCTGGCTGGTGTCGCAGCAGGCATGAAGCTCAATGAGATGATCAAGGACGGCAAGATCACCGAAGACAAGGCGAAGATCGGCTATGTCGGCGCTTTCACTTACGCAGAGGTTATCTCCGGATTCACATCCTTCTTCCTTGGTGCAAGATCTCAGTGCCCGAGCGCAACGATGGAGGTCACCTTCACCGGATCCTGGTATGATGAGACGGCTGAGAAGGAAGGCGCAAAGAACCTGATCAACGACGGCTGCGTGCTCATTTCCCAGCATGCAGACTCCATGGGTGCTCCTACAGCCTGCGAGGAAGCAGGCGTTCCGGATGTCTCCTACAATGGTTCCACGCAGGATGCATGCCCGAACACATATCTGATTTCTTCCAGAATTGACTGGGCTCCGTACATGAAGTTTATGATGCAGTCTGTTGCAGAGGGCAAGGAGATCCCGGCAGACTGGACAGGAACACTTTCAAGCGGCTCTGTCAAGCTGACAGATCTCAATACGAATGTCGCTGCAGAGGGAACCCAGGAGAAGCTTGACGAGGTTACCAAGGAGCTTGAGGCAGGTACCGTTCATGTATTTGACACCTCCGCCTTCACGTTCAAGGGCGCAGCACTTGACGACAGCTATCTGGCGGATGTAGATACCGATGACAATTACACGCCTGATACCAAGGTCGTGTCGGATGGATATTTCCACGAGTCTGAATACAGAAGTGCTCCGTACTTCGATCTGGTTGACGCGGACAATGCAGCCGGCATTGATGGCATCAAGCTTCTGGATACCAACTTTGGCTGATGACACATTGAATACCAGGCAGAGAGATCGTCTCTGACAATTAAGAGGAGGGCAGTACGGGAGCAAGACCTGTGCTGCCTTCTTCAGTGAAGGGAAGGTGAGACAGTGGATAACAAACAGCCCGCCGTCAGCATGCGCGGCATTACCAAGACATTCGGAAAGGTAGTTGCGAACGATCACGTGTCGATCGACATCTACAAGGGGGAGATTCTCTCTCTTCTGGGGGAGAACGGAAGCGGAAAGACAACGCTGATGAACATGCTTTCCGGTATCTACTACCCGGATTCCGGCCATATCTACATCAACGGCAGGGAGGAATTTATCCACTCTCCGAAGGACGCTCTGGATTTGGGAATCGGCATGGTTCATCAGCACTTCAAGCTCGTGGACGTCATGACGGCGACTGAGAACATCATCCTCGGGCTGAATGAGGGAAGGTTCGACCTGAAGGCGGCCTCAAGGCGGATTTCCGAGATCTGCGACAGGTACGGCTTTGAGTTGGATCCGAATCAGAAGATCTATGATATGTCTGTCTCTCAGAAACAGACGGTTGAGATCGTGAAGATGCTGTATCGCAAGGCGGATATCCTCATCCTGGATGAGCCGACAGCCGTTCTGACGCCCCAGGAGACAGAGCGTCTCTTCGATGTCCTTCGGAACATGAAGAAGGGCGGGAAGGCGATCATCATCATCACGCACAAGCTGAATGAGGTGCTGGAGATCTCCGACTGGGTGGATATCCTGAATAAGGGAAAGTTCATCGGTAACCTGAAGACCTCAGAGACCAACACACAGGAGATGACCGACATGATGGTCGGCCATGCCGTGAAGCTGGACATCGAGCGTCCGGAGCCGAAGGATGCGAAGCCGAGGATCGTTGTGAAGGGCCTGACGGTCAGCAGTGCGGACGGCATCCGGAAGCTGGATGACGTCTCCTTCGATATTCGCTCGGGGGAAATTCTGGGAATTGCGGGGATTTCCGGGAGCGGCCAGAGGGAGCTTCTCGAGGCGATCGCAGGTCTGCAGAAGATCGATTCCGGAGAGATTACCTATATTGATGACAATGGCAAAAAGAGCAGCCTTGTAGGGGAAGATCCCGAGGCGATCGCCGAGATGGGCGTCGCGCTTTCATTTGTCCCGGAAGACCGGCTCGGTATGGGACTGGTCGGGAACATGGATCTGACAGACAACATGATGCTACGCTCCTTCCGAAAGGGCAAGGGGCCGTTTACGGACCGGAAGATTCCACAGAATCTGGCGAAGGAGGTCGTCGAGGAGCTTTCCGTCGACACACCCGGCCTTTCCACTCCGGTCAGAAGACTTTCGGGCGGCAACGTCCAGAAGGTGCTTGTCGGGCGCGAGATCGCATCCAATCCGACCGTCCTTCTGACGGCATACGCGGTGCGAGGACTGGATATCAATTCGTCCTATGTCATCTATGACCTGATGAACAGGCAGAAGGAAAAGGGCGTGGCGGTTGTCTATGTCGGCGAGGACCTGGATGTGCTTCTGGAACTGGCGGACCGGATTCTTGTCCTGTGCGGAGGAAAGGTGTCCGGCATCCTGGACGGGCGAACGGCAAACAAGAATGAAGTCGGCCTGCTGATGACTTCACTGGGAGGCGCATCATGAAGAAAAAGACGAAAAACGGTACGGGACTTCATATTGTAAAGAGGCCGGCGATCTCCTGGTACAAGGCGATGGCGTTCAGAGCGTTTGCGCTTCTTTGTGCCATCCTTGTATGTGCGGTTGTCACCTGGGCACTGACAAGGGAAAGCCCGATTGGTGTTATGGTGACCATCTTCGGCGGGAGTTTTGCCTCGCAGAGACGGTTCTGGGTTATGATGCAGGATCTTTCAGTCCTTCTTCTGATCTCCCTGGCGATGGCGCCGGCGTTTCGGATGAAGTTCTGGAACATCGGGGGCGAGGGACAGGTCATGATCGGCTGCCTCGCAACGGCTGCCTGCATGATTACGCTTGGGAATCGCCTGCCGAACGGGCTGGTGATCCTGCTCAGCCTTGTCTCGGCGGTCATTGCCGGAGGCATCTGGGGACTGATCCCGGCGGTCTGCAAGGCGAAGTGGAACACCAATGAAACCCTGTTCACCCTGATGATGAACTATGTTGCCATTCAGCTCTGCGCATATTTCATCATCCTGTGGGAGAAGCCGAAGGGCTCCGGAAAGGTCGGCATCATCAACCAGGCCAGCCACGCCGGATGGCTGCCGGTGATCGGGCGGTACAAGTACCTGCTGACCGTCATTGTCGCGGCGGCGGTGACTGTCTTTATCTTCTGCTATATGAAGTACAGCAAGCATGGATATGAGCTGGCAGTTGTCGGAGAGAGCCAGAATACGGCAAGATATGTCGGTATCCGGGTCGGAAGAGTCATTGTCCGGACGATGCTGCTGTCCGGCGCCATCTGCGGACTGACCGGTTTCATGCTTGTCGCGGGATCGGATCATACCATCACGACGACCCTTGCAAACGGACGGGGATTTACAGCTGTCCTGGTTGCGTGGATGGCAAAGTTCAATCCATTTGGCATGATTTTTACGAGTTTCCTGATTACGTTCATGTCCAAGGGGGCCGGCGAGGTAGCGACGAACTTTAACCTCAATGAGTCATTCTCGGATATCCTGACGAGCATCATCATCTTTTTCCTGATTGGATGCGAGTTCTTCATCCAGTACAGAATTGTCCGGAAGAAGGAGGCGAAATAAATGTTTAACTTTGTAGCGTTTATTCCAAGTGCGGTCAAACAGAGTATTCCGCTTCTGCTCGGCAGTACGGGTGAGACGCTCACCGAGAAATCCGGAAACCTGAACCTTGGTATTCCGGGCATCATGTACGTCGGTGCCATCTCGGGCGTCATCGGGTCTTTCTTCTATGAGAACCACCTGACGGCTGTGAATGCGTCCATCAATCCGTTCCTTGGGATCGCGATCCCGATTCTCTGTTCGCTTCTGGGGTCGTTCCTGATGGGACTGCTCTATTGTTTCCTGACGGTCAATCTGAGGGCAAACCAGAACGTGACCGGTCTTGCAATGACGACCTTCGGTGTCGGATTCGGTAACTTCTTCGGCGGGGCGCTGATCAAGCTGACCGGGTCAGATGTCCCGTCCATATCCCTTCGGGCAACCTCCGGGTGCTTCCAGAAGACGCTTCCGTTTGCGGGTAAGACGGGAGTGGTCGGAAAGCTGCTGTTCTCATACGGCTTCCTGGCGTACACGGCGATCATCATTGCAATCCTGGCTGCGCTGTTTCTGAGAAAGACCAGGCTCGGTCTTCAGCTGCGGGCGGTCGGGGAGAACCCGGGCACGGCGGACGCGGCCGGGATCAATGTCTCGAAGTACAAATACATCGCGACCTGCGTCGGATCCATGATCGCAGGACTCGGCGGCCTGTACTACGTCATGGACTATGCGTCCGGTGTATGGTCGAACAACGCTTTTGGTGACAGAGGCTGGCTTGCCATCGCACTGGTCATCTTCACAGTCTGGAGACCGGATCTGAGCATTTTTGCCTCCATCCTGTTCGGCGGCCTGTACATCCTGTATCTGTACATCCCGACCGGAACCAACATGGCTATCAAGGAAATCTACAAGATGTCCCTTATCTTGTCACGATTGCGGTGCTCATCATCATGAGTATGCTGAACAAGAAGGAGAACCAGCCGCCGGCCGCTCTGGGGCTTCCGTACTTCAGGGAAGACCGCTGAGACGGCAGCATCAGAGACAGCTGATACAGGCTGCAGGACAGTACGCTGAATGACAGCAGACATACAGGCATCGGAAAAACGGGAGAACCCTTTTCCGGTGCCTGTATGCGTATATACCCTTATACGTCCGCTGCATCTATTTGAAAGCACGCGCAACTGGCAGACGGATGAGAGAATGCAGGAATACAGAAGAACCCCGGGCAGGCAGGTTTGCCCGGAAATGGGGCTTTCGTTGACTTATGTTTGTGCAAATCATATAATTATTAGCAGGCTGACGGCAGCTCTTTTAAGTGGGTTGCTGAAAGTCCTGGGTGCTGTAAAAAAGCTGCGGAAAGTGCGGGAAAGGATGGGTGGCACCATTGAGCGAATGGTACAATAACACAGTTTTTTATCATATCTATCCACTGGGACTTCTGGGAGCGCCTCATGAGAATCATGGAGGAGAGGTGGTACACCGTCTCAGGAAGCTGAATGGATGGATTCCGCATCTGAAGGATCTGCATGTCGGGGCGATCTATATCGGGCCGCTCTTTGAGTCATCCAGGCATGGGTACGACACAATCGATTACCGGATGGTGGACAGACGTCTTGGAGACCAGGAAGATTTCAAGGCGTTCGTCCGCTCCTGCCATGAGGCGGGCATCCGGGTGGTCGTAGACGGGGTCTTCAACCATACGGGACGTGAATTTTTCGCATTTCTGGATATCCAGAAAAACCGGGAGCAGTCAAGATACAAGGACTGGTACAAGGGCATCAATTTTGGCTGGGACAGCGCTTATCATGACGGATTCTCCTATGAGACGTGGAGGGGATCGGGCGATCTGGTCAATCTGAACCTCAGAAATCCGGAGGTGAAGAACTACCTGTTTGATGTGATTCGTTTCTGGATCGATACGTTTGATATTGACGGCATCCGGCTGGACTGCGCGGACTGCCTTGATTTTGATTTTCTCCGGGAGATGCGCCATGTGGTTCTGGAGAAAAAGCCGGATTTCTGGCTGATGGGAGAGGTCATCCACGGCGACTATGCGCGCTGGGCAAATCCGGAGATGCTGCATTCTGTCACAAACTATGAGCTGAACAAGGGACTCTGGTCCGGCCATGAGTCGCACAATTACTTCGAGATTGCCCATACCATCCGGAGACAGTTCGATGAGAATGGCGGGATATACAGAGGCCGGGTGCTGTACTCCTTTGCGGACAACCATGATGTTTCGAGGGTTGTGGAGAAGCTGAGTGATAAAAAACAGCTTTTCCCGCTGTATACGCTTCTTTATACACTGCCGGGCGATCCGTCTATATATTACGGGTCAGAGTGGGGCATCGGCGGAAGGAAGGAAGACGGGGACTGGGGGCTTCGGCCTCAGATCGACCTGGAGAAGATCAGTCAGAACCCGCCCGTTCCGGGGCTGAATGAATTCCTGGAGAAACTAGGATGGCTCCGTCAGGAGTATCCGGTGATTGGAAATGGTCGGTACAGAGAACTGCTTCTGACAAACCGGCAGTATGCGTTTGCGAGAATCGGGGATCAGGAAGCGGTTGTGGTTGCGGTCAATAACGACAATCAGCCTGCCGAGCTGTGGATCCGGATTCCGGATATAGGAGATACCGTGGTTGACCTGCTGTCGCTGGATGAAGTTAAGAAGGAACAGGGACAGCTTCACGTCACGCTGCCGGCGGACGGCTGTGCAGTTTATCTGCTCAATCAGGGAGGAAGCGAAGCGATGAAAAAGAAACAGGCTGGGAAAACGGAACCGAAGAAGGTGACGGCGGCAGCAGAGCCGAAGAAGGTGACGGCATCGCCAGAGCCGAAAAAGGTGACAGCAGCGCCAGAGCCGAAGAAGAAAACGGCAGAGAAGGTTCCGGAGAAGGGTCCTGAGTTTATCGGGGATCTGGATCAGTATCTGTTTGACAAGGGTGTTCACTATGACATCTATAAAAAACTGGGTGCGCATCCCTCAACGTACAAGGGAAGGAAGGGCATTCACTTTGCTGTGTGGGCGCCTCATGCGGCGGCTGTCACGCTGATCGGAGAGTTCAACGGCTGGAATGAAAGCAATATTCCGATGGAGAAGAAAGAGCCTCCGGGATCTGGGAGACCTTTGTCGAGTCGGCACAGCCGGGGCAGATGTACAAGTATCTGATCTACACACAGGATGGCAGAAAGCTGTATAAGGCTGATCCTTATGCGAATCAGGCAGAGTACCGCCCGGGGACGGCTTCCATCATCGCGGATCTGGGCTCGATCAAATGGACGGACGGAAGATGGATGAGGAGGCAGAATGACTTTGTCCAGGACAAGGCGCCGATTTCCTCTATGAGTGCCATATCGGGAGCTGGATGCGCCACCCGCACGGTGAGCATGAGGATGGATTCTACAATTACCGGTATTTTGCGCATTCCATCACCGACTATCTTCTGAAGACAGGCTACACGCACATCGAGCTGATGGGGGTCGCGGAACATCCGTTTGATGGCTCCTGGGGCTATCAGGTAACGGGCTACTACGCGCCGACATCCCGGTACGGGACCCCGGAGGATTTCGCCTATTTGGTGAATTACCTGCACAGCCACGGCATTGGCGTGATTCTGGACTGGGTGCCCGCTCATTTTCCGAAGGACGCCCATGGGCTGTCGGAGTTTGACGGGACACCGTGCTATGAATATGCGGACCCAGCAAGGGAGAACACCCGGACTGGGGAACGAAGGTCTTTGATTTCGGCAAGTCTGAGGTCAAGAACTTCCTGATTGCCAATGCGCTCTACTGGATCGAGGAGTTCCATGTGGACGGCCTTCGGGTCGACGCGGTGGCTTCCATTCTGTATCTGGACTATGGCCGCAAGGACGGACAGTGGGTACCGAACAAGTATGGCGGCAATAAGAATCTTGAGGCGATTGAATTCTTCAAGCACCTGAATTCCGTTGTCCGGGGCAAGCACCCGGGGGTCATGATGATTGCCGAGGAATCGACGGCATGGCCGAAGGTCACGGGCAGACCGGAGGACGACGGGCTGGGCTTCTCGATGAAGTGGAACATGGGCTGGATGCATGACTTCCTCGAGTATATGAAGCTGGATCCGTATTTCCGCAAGTTCAATCATAACAAGTTGACATTTGCGATGACGTACGCGTATTCCGAGAAGTACTGCCTGGTGCTTTCACATGATGAGGTTGTCCATCTGAAGTGTTCGATGATCAACAAGATGCCGGGCCTTTATGATGACAAATTTGCCAATCTGAAGTGCGGCTACACATACATGTTCGGACATCCGGGCAAGAAGCTGCTGTTTATGGGGCAGGATTTCGCGCAGGAACGCGAGTGGTCGGAAGACAGGGAACTGGACTGGTTTCTTCTTCAGCAGCCCAGGCACAGGCAGATGCTTGACTTTGTGACGGAATTGTTGCATCTTTATAAAAAAACGCCGGCTATGTATGATGCAGACTGTGACCCGCGTGGATTTGAGTGGATCAATGCGGATGATGCAGACCGCAGCATCTACAGCTTTCTGCGTCATTCCGAGGACGGGAAGAGTAACCTGCTCTTTGTCATCAACTTTACGCCGGTAGCACGGCCGGATTACCGTGTCGGCTGCGTGAAAAAGTGCACGTACCGGCTGGTGCTCGATGGGGACGAGGCACGCTTCGGCGGCCGTGGGACGAGCCATCCGGTGATGTACAAGGCTGTCGAGAGCGAATGCGATGGCAAACTGTATTCGTTCGCATATGACCTGCCGGCGTACGGAGTTGCGGTATTCCGTTATTGAGCAGGCGGCACCCGGCAGCGCGGGTGGCGGAATCTGCGGAAAGAATGGTAGGATATTGGCATGAAAAATAACCCACGGATCAGATACAGCGGGAATCTGGGGATGCACTGGAGCTGGAGCGTCGTGCTGTCCCTTTCCCTCGTTGTGCTGGTGGCGTTCAATTTCAGGATCAGTACAAACGCGGGCATCGTGACGCTGCTTTTTACCTGCTGCTACTTTGTGCTGATCCTCGGAGTTTATCTGTATTACCGGCCGAGAATCCTGAGGGGGCTGGTTGACTTTGCAACGAGCTTCGGACAGAAACAGGAGGAAATCCTGCGTCAGATTGAGCTTCCCGTGACGATTGTGTCGGCGGACGGCCGAATTCTGTGGATGAATGACAGGCTCTGCGAGCTGTCAAAGAAGCCTGAGGACTACGATAAGAATATCGCCACCCTGTTTCCGGAGCTTCAGCAGGATACATTTCCTGCCGCGGAGTGGGATAAGGATGTACAGGTCCACTATGAGAATATGGACTTTCGCGCTCACGTGCAGCGGATCGTGATTGATGATCTGATTGACGGGACGGAGCTGATCTCCAGGGAAGCAAGGGATGGCGAGAGCAGTTATTTCTATATCATCTATTTCCTGGATGAGACAGACTTGAATCGGCTGCGTCAGGAAAACCGGGATCAGCGGTTTGCAGTGGCCCTGGTGGACCTGGACAATTATGATGAAGCGCTGGAGGGGGTTGACGAGGTGCACAGCTCCCTGATCAGCGTCCTGGTGGACCGGCAGATCATGAAGTACTTTACATCGTACGACTGCCTTCCGAAGAAGCTCGAGAAGGACAAGTACATGGTTGTCTTCAACCGGAAGAGCCTTGACGCGCTGATGGCCGATCATTTTTCTGTGCTGGAATCGGTCAAGACCATCAACATCGGGAATGAAGTCAGCATTACGCTGAGCATCGGCGCAGGGATCGGCGGGAAAACCTACATTGAGAACTATGAGAAGGCCCGCTCCGCGATCGAGATGGCGCTGGGCAGGGGCGTGGGCCAGGGGGGGGGGAACAAAGGACTCCATC
>USJM01000048.1 GCA_900555005.1 uncultured Lachnospiraceae bacterium
CAGACAGTTTATCCTGGACAATCATCCGAAGGGCATCATCAACATCGTGGACGCAACGAACATTGAGCGGAACCTGTATCTGACGATGCAGCTGATGGAGCTGAACATTCCGATGGTCATCGCCCTGAATATGATGGACGAGGTTCGGGAGAACGGCGGCTCTATTCTGATTAACAAGATGGAGGAGATGCTTGGCGTGCCGGTCGTTCCGATCTCGGCTGCCAAGAACGAAGGCATTTCCGAGCTGATCGACCATGCCATCCATGTGGCAAAATACCAGGAGCGGCCCGGCAGACAGGATTTTTGCTCCGAGTCCGAGGACGGGGGCGCTGTCCACAGATGCCTGCACGGCATCATGCATCTGATCGAGGATCATGCCCAGAAAGCGGATATTCCGCTCCGGTTTGCAGCCTCGAAGGTTGTCGAGGGGGATGAGCGTGTCATCAACAGGCTGGATCTTGATCAGAACGAGAAAGAGATGATCGAGCACATTGTTCAGCAGATGGAGAAGGAACGAGGGCTTGACCGTGCAGCCGCGATGGCGGATATGCGCTTTGATTTTATCAACAGGGTCTGCGATGCCTGTGTGGTGAAACCCAGAGAAAGCAAGGGACATATCAGATCGCAGAAGATTGATAAGATCCTGACGGGAAAGTTCACCGCAATCCCGATGTTTATCCTGATTATGGGGCTTGTGTTTTACCTGACCTTCAACGTGATCGGTGCCTTTTTGCAGAACCTGCTTCAGACGGGGATCGACGCTCTCGGCGCGCAGGTGTCAGCGCTGCTCGAGCAGGCTGGGGCAAGCAGCTGGATCAGATCGCTGGTGAGCGATGCGATCTTCGGAGGGTGGGAACAGTCCTGAGCTTCGTCCCGCTCATCGTCGTCCTGTTCTTTTTCCTGTCGATTCTGGGGACTCCGGCTACATGGCGAGGGTGGCATTCGTGATGGACAAGCCACTCCGGAAGATTGGCCTTTCCGGCCGCTCGATCGTTCCGATGCTGGTCGGATTCGGATGTACGGTGCCGGGCGTCATGGCATCGAGAACCCTTCCATCAGAGCGGGACAGGAAGATGACCATTCTGCTGACTCCTTTTATGAGCTGTTCGGCAAAGGTTCCGATCTATGTCTTTCTGTCGGTTCTGTTTTTCCCAAAGCATGCAGGGCTTGTCGTTGTCCTTCTGTACCTGATGGGGATCCTGACCGGCGTGCTGGTTGCATGGATCTTTAAGAAAACGACATTCCGCGGCGAGGCGGTTCCGTTTGTCATGGAGCTCCCGAACTATCGCATGCCGAGCCCGAAGAATGTCCTTCAGCTGATGTGGGACAAGGCGAAGGATTTCCTTCAGAGAGCCTTCACGGTCATCTTTCTGGCAACCATCGTCATCTGGTTCCTCCAGAACTTTGGGACGAATCTGAACATCGTGGAGGATTCTTCAAAGAGCATCCTGGCAGTTATCGCCGGAGCTGTCGCCCCGATCTTCAGGCCAATGGGACTTGGCGACTGGCGGATTGTGACCTCCCTGATCGCAGGCTTCATGGCCAAGGAGAGCGTAGTCTCCACATTAAACCTGGTGTTCGGATCACGGGCAGCCATCACGGCAGCGATCACGCCGCTGGCAGGCTTCTGCCTTCTGGTATTCTGCCTGCTCTACACGCCCTGCGTCGCGGCAGTTTCCTCTGTGCCAGAGAGCTTGGGACAAGGTGGATGTTCTTTGTTATAATCAACCAGTGTGTGATTGCATGGGTTGCAGCATTTATTGTGTCACTTGTTGGAAGAGCGCTGGGACTGGCCATCTGACCGGTCCTGTACGGAAAGGGGAAAGCAATGGTACGTCATGTCATATTATGGAAACTGAAGGAAGAGCTGTCGGCAGAGGAGAAAGCGAAGGTAAAGAGAGAAGCGAAGGAGCATCTGGAAGAGCTGGTCGGTGTGGTTCCCGGGCTTCGTGAGATGCACATCCATATTGAAGGCCTTGCGTCCTCCAACATGGACATGATGCTGGATGCTCTGCTGGATGACGCGGCTGCCCTGAAGGGATATGCCGTCAATCCGAACCACGTCAAGGTGGCAGACACGTATGTCAGGCCTTACACCGTGGTACGTTCCTGCCTGGACTACGAGGTCTGACAGCCCGATTGCCGCAGGAGCGCGCCGCGCCAGGCTTCCGCATGCTGTTCCTGTCTCCTGCGGATCAGAGACAGGTAAGCCGGAAAGGCCGAAAGGTCAGCGATCTGCAGGGGAAAGCGGGCTGCGGGAGACACAAGACAGCCGGGCAGCGTACTGCGGCAAACCATTACAGCTCCTGCCTGCGGAATTTTCCAATCATATCCCAGGTCAGGGAAACAGAATGATCCTCACAGGCGAGCTCGTCTCTCGGTATCCATTCCGCGGAGGCGAGCTCGTCTTTTCCGTCTGTGTTGAGGTGCACGGTCGGATCGCCGTCGACCTCAGCGGCAAAACCGGAGATCAGAGAGGAAGAAAACGCCCACGGCTGCGATTCGATATACCGGATATTTTTCACCCGAAGACCAACCTCCTCCATCGTTTCCCGGCGTACGGCATCCTCGAGCGTTTCCCCGATTTCAACAAAGCCGGCTACCAGGGAGTGACGCTTTGTACCTTTCCGGCTGTATTTTGTCAGCAGGATCCGATCCCTGTCTGTGATCGCGATGATCACGACCGGTGAAATCCGAGGGTAGTAAATATGGCCGCACTTCGGACAGATGACGGCACGCTCTGTTGTTGAATGGACCGTCGCGACACCGCATTTTCCGCAGAAATGGTGGAGCGTGTACCACTGCGCCAGCTGGACGGCGGTCGCGGCACCAAATGAAAGATAATCATGCTCCAGCTCGCGGAGACCATCTCATTCACATACTGGTACGGAGCGCGTGCGGCGGGCGTTTCCGGAAGAAAGAAAAAACATGTCTCGTCGATTGAGAACAGATAGGTCAGAGTCTGTGAAAGGGAGTCCGAGGCAACTTCGTCCGAAGCAGAATGGTCTGGGACCGACGTGGGAGCTGCAGCGGCCTCAGAGGCAGATTCAGCAGGGGAAGAGAGGAGATCGGAATCGCGGAGAAGATCCGAGACAGTCGGAAGCATCAGGCGGCCGCCTGCGTGTTGTTTCAGGAGAATCCGTCTGTCATCAACCACGATTACATAATCCGAATCCTTCGGGGCGGATGGGGTATATTCATTATTGAACGTATGCGGTGCGATATCCTGTATCATATCTTGTTCCTTTCCTTTCAGGCTGATATTTGCTAGAATAGCACTGTTCAGATGAAAATGACAGAACGTTCCAGGATTGGGTGGCTGTTCATGAGACATATTGAGACAATACTAAACAGGATCCCGGACGGAAGATCAGGCAGAGAGCTCACGCCAGGCTGTCTGGTACTGGAGGGCGGCGCTTTCCGGGGGCTGTATACGGGCGGAGTGACGGATACCCTGCTGCTGAATAATATTAATATTCAGACGGTCATCGGCGTTTCAGCCGGGGCACTTTACGGAGCCTGCTACTGTGCAGGAAGAATCGGATGGCCAAGCAGGTTCAACATTACTCACTGCAGAAATTCGAGCTACGCCGGACTTCGCGCCATCCGGAAAAATCAGGGCGTCATCGGGTTCAACATCGTCTTTGATACCTTCAAGACAGAAGATCATGAGAACATTCTCCGGATCATGAATCCGGAGAGACGGCTTGGCGCGGTGGCGACAAACTGCCTGACCGGTCAGCCACCTACCTTGAGAAGACAAACTGCTCGGACATGTTCACCGCCATCAAGGCTTCCGCAAGCATGCAGGTCCTCTCCAGGATGGTCTATCTTGATGGAATTCCCTATCTTGATGGCGGAAATTCAGACTGTATTCCGGTCGACTGGGCGATCAGCCAGGGGTATGAGAAGATCATTGTCGTAAAAACGCATGAGAGAGGCTGGCGGGATCCCGGGGAGCCGGAGACACAGCTCCGGGCTGAACAAAGGCTTTACCATAACTTCCCGGCGCTGTATGATTATATGATGCATGCGGATGAGCGCTACAACAGGCTCTGCGACCACATCGATGAGCTTGAGAAGCAGAAACGGATCCTTGTGATCGCCCCCAGCCAGCCTCTGGATGTCGCAAGGCTTGAGAAGAATCCGGAAAAGCTCTATCGGGCATACCGGATGGGCGTTGTGAATACAGAACACCGGATGAACCGGATCAGAAACTATCTGGGAATCACGCAGGAGTGATGTCTATGTGTGCTTTGCTGGTGTTTTCGAGAAGTGCAGCCGTTCTGCATGCGCAGGGACAGCAAGTGTAACTTAAAAGACAGAAAGGACAAGGATGGAGAAGGACAATCAGGAGAAAGTCATCGTCATCGACTTTGGCGGGCAGTACAACCAGCTTGTAGCCAGGCGTGTGCGCGAATGCAACGTGTACTGCGAGATTTACTCTTACAGAACGCCGCTGGATCAGATCCGAAAGATGAATCCGAAGGGGATTATCCTGACAGGCGGACCGAACAGTGTCTATGAGGAAGGGGCGGCAACCGCGCCGAAGGAGCTCTTCGAGCTGGGTGTGCCGGTTCTTGGCCTGTGCTATGGCGCTCAGCTGATGAACTATGTGCTTGGCGGGAAGGTTGCGCGCGCTGATGAACGTGAGTATGGGAAGACGGAAGTCATTGTCGACAAGCCGCTTTCCAGACTTTATGACGGAATCCCCAGCCCGATGGTCTGCTGGATGAGCCACAACGATTACATTGCGGAGCCGGCTCCGGGATTTGAGATCACGGCTCATTCCGCGAACTGCCCGTGCGCATCTGATGAGGATCCGGAGCGGAAGCTGTATGCGATCCAGTATCATCCGGAAGTGCTGCATACGATGTTCGGAAAGGAAATCTCCGCAACTTCGTGATCGGAATCTGCGGCTGCTCCGGAAGCTGGAAGATGGAAGACTTCGCGCAGAAGACGATTCAGGAGCTGAGAGAGAAGATCGGGGATGGAAAAGCGCTCTGTGCGCTTTCTGGAGGGGTGGATTCTTCTGTCGCCGCGGTTCTGCTTTCGAAGGCCATCGGCAAGAATCTGACCTGTGTCTTTGTCGATCATGGTCTGCTCCGCAAGGATGAAGGGGATCTGGTAGAGTCTGTCTTCGGACCGGATGGGCCGTATGACCTTAACTTTATCCGTGTCAATGCCCAGCAGAGATTCTATAACAAGCTTGCCGGTGTGACCGAGCCGGAGAAAAAGCGCAAGATCATCGGGGAGGAGTTCATCCGTGTCTTCGAGGAGGAGGCAAAGAAGATCGGCGCAGTCGATTATCTCGTGCAGGGAACCATCTACCCGGATGTCGTCGAGAGCGGACTCGGCGGAGAATCCGCCACCATTAAATCCCACCACAATGTGGGAGGCCTTCCGGATTATGTTGATTTCAAGGAGATTGTGGAGCCGCTGAGATACCTGTTCAAGGATGAGGTCCGGAAGGTCGGGCTGCACCTTGGAATCCCGGAGAAGCTCGTCATGCGTCAGCCATTTCCGGGACCGGGACTGGGCATCCGGATCATCGGTGAGGTGACAGCTGAGAAGGTCCGGATTGTGCAGGATGCGGATGCGATCTTCCGGGAGGAGATGGCGAATGCCGGACTCGACAAGACAACCGGCCAGTATTTCGCTGCGCTGACGAATATGCGCTCTGTCGGCGTCATGGGTGATGAGCGGACCTACGACTATGCAATCGCCCTCCGTGCAGTCAACACGGTCGATTTCATGACGGCAGACTCCGTCGAGATTCCTTATCCGGTGCTGAAGAAAGTCACCTCAAGGATTATCAATGAAGTCTCGCATGTCAACAGAGTCTTCTATGACATCACCAGCAAACCGCCGGGAACAATCGAGTTCGAATAATAGCATGAAGGCTGTGAGCTGTACAGCATGGGAATGTATGCGTTTCAGACACTCGCCTATGAAGCGGGTGCAGTCTATCACATTCCGATGCTCCCGCCGCTGGTCAATTGCGAGAAGTTTGAGGAGTATCTGGAGAAGTATAACCGGTAGGGAGCTTTGAAAAGAGAATACAGAATTACGTTGAGGCATGGCTTAGGAGGCTGTGCCTTTTTTGATATAGACTGTCAATGGCAGGAACATTTTACTTTGATGGATTTATTAACTGGGAAGTCTTGCAGATATGCTTATAAAAATGTGAATCATAAGCATATTTGCAAGACCGAAAGAGGGCAAATTACGATGGATATCCGAGAATGCTGATTGCGAGGACTTATCAGCCGGAAATGGAATATCAAGGAATTCGTATTATTGACGCTGTTGATTGGTTACTTAATCCCCAAAATGCTTAAATTCGCAATTTTGGGGAATAAGAAAGACGCAAATCTGGTATGGTGTTATGCCCAGCTTGGAATGTATCTCATGTAACGAGGCGCGGTATTGGCATCTTTTGGCTTATAAGGTCAAATAGGATGATACTTGGAGCATCTGAATGCATCAGACAGGGTGAGATTTTCAACAACGGGATATTTTTCAAACTATGAGACTACATGAGCAAATTAAAAGCAAGTTAAAGTACACCCGGAAAACGTTGAAAATACAGGGCTTCTGTCATTCTCTGAGGTGAAAATGATTGAGCTCAGCAAGTTAAACGTGTCAGGGAGAGTGGCTTACCGTTTCACCGGGCGCTTTTTACCACGCGCGGATCGGAAGATATCGTGATATGCAATTGGTAGCAAGAGATGAAATTTGCGAGTGGCTATTGTTGTTTTTTATTGACGATTATTCATTCAATAATGTAATTTTCGGCATGTTCCCGGCAATGTTCTGGTGTGGGCTATAACCTTCAAGAGAGGTTATCATCCACCTACTCGTGCTGTAATGGGTGATAACATGGGTAATAAATCGGATCACGTCCACTTGCCTGAAGATAAAGGAAAATTGCTAATCGAAAATTATTCCGGCTGTTTGCCATTCAGCGTTTTGATTTTTTCGTAATAGGAGATCATTCTTTTTTGCATCCCGGACTCATCATCCGAGATGCTTTTAATTATCTCGAAAAGTATTGGATCGTCTTTTTTGGATACAACGATCGCAGTCGGAGAAGGATCGTCTGTTTCACAGCAGAGATATTCATAAGAGCAGTGAAATGTCTGTGCCATGAAGCAGATCATCTGGTATGAAGGAATCCGCTCACCATTTTCATATCTCCAGTATCCCATAGGGGACAGATTAAGCATTCTTGCTGCTTCTGATTTATTGATATTTAGGCTGGTGCGGATTTCCTGTAA
Organism: uncultured Lachnospiraceae bacterium; assembly: GCA_900555005.1. The sequence continues at coordinate 7,281 of USJM01000048.1, forward strand.
CCGCTCGGGACTGAAAGCCATATGTATTCATTATCTCCTGGATTCTGGAAAAATTCTTAAATACTCTATTTGATTCTATTTGATATTGGGCTGAGAATCAATTATAATTTATCCAATGGATATAATTATTACTGAACGGAAATCATGATACAACGACAGCAGGGAGATCAGCTATGAGCTACGATATTTCCTTAAATGATCCTGTTACAGGCAGGATGGCAGAGGTTCCGGGACATTTCATGATTGGAGGAACATACAAAGCGGACTATCATCCTGAAACGCACACATTTACACCGGCATTAAATACTGAGGCTGATTTGAATGTCACATACAACTACTCGCGCTATTACGAAGAAGTGTATCCTGAGAATGGCATCAGAACAATCTATGGCTTGTCAGGCGCTGACAGCATACCGGTCCTTTCCAACATGATTGAGAAGCTGGAAGAAAAATACGAAAAAGCCAGCGAATGGATTACGGTAAAACGACAAATTCAAGTAGCATATGATGAAAAAGGGAACGCCATAGAAGATCTGCTGAAAGCTATAGAGAGCGGAATCAAGTACTCATGGCGCGATGAAACAGTGGATTGGTATGAAGGACCTGATTCGGATTATTGGAGGTCGACAGCGGCAAACGCCATAAAACCTTTATATCAGCTTCTGGCACTTGCCAAGATGCGGCCGGATTGCATATGGGACGGTGACTGAACTGATTTATCCCGCCATTTATCACGCCAAATGGAGAATATAGAAATTGTGTATGAAAATAGTACAGGAATACTTAAAGACTCTTGATCCGGACAAATTGTATGATACATACTGCAGTAAATACGGGGCATTCAAAGATGTCAGCGCTATGTCAGTACCGCCGGAAGTGATGCAGAAAATAAGAGAATACTATGAGAATAGGAGAGGAAATTTCCACGCATACATTGAGCGGCTTCTTTCTCTTACTCCTTCCGTTTCTGAAGAGGTTTCCATTCTGCTTTCCTATCCTGGTTTGGATGAATCGGAGTGGATGATCGAGCCGATAACGGAAATGTTCCTGCAGTCGGATATTCTCGAAAAAGCGGATGCTGATCTTACGCCATACGCGTATGAGTTCACAGCGCAGGAAGAAATTATGAGCTTTCTTGTATCGGACGCGCCATATACACAGCATCACCTTTTTGAGCTTATGGCTGATGTTTTATATGAAGCATCATGGTTCGGATACGAGCAGGAAGGTCTCGAAGACGCTATAAATAAACTGGACAAAGCGAAAGAAGAAGTGAAGGCAGGGCATACGAAACCGTTCCATTTCGAAGATTTTTTTCCGAAAGACATTGTGGATGAATATGAAGAAGAGAAAAGGGAACTGGGCGAAGAAGGAGAATGTCTGCAGCATAATGTCTTCGAGGCGGAAAATGCCCTGAATCGGTATTCGATGCTGAAACAGGTGGGAAGAGTGAGAGACGAAATGAAAAGAGGAAACATGCCTCCTACAAGCATTGTAAAATAACGAGCGATATTTCCGGCATTTTGGAAGGATTGAATACTACGTTACGATTGATGTGGAGATGAAGTCTATTGGAAATGATTTGAATTGTAACGTAAAATAAGTTACAATTAAAAATGGCCAGAACTTTCACTTTCCATGCATTAAGAGGTAACAGATTGGAAGAGTATATTGAAAAAATCCTTCATCAGTATGTTCAGATCTTTCCTTATGAAGAGGCAAATAAGTTACCACTAGCACTTAGGGGAACGTATACATTTTATTGGCTGATTATTGGGGGCTATAAAGTACTCGCTGCTGAACCGTTTGAAAAAATGACTCTTGTGGACTTGAGAAAGCAACATCGGCAGATAGAAATATTAACCGGTCAGAAATGTGTTCTTTTTCTTAAGAATATTAACTACTATACGCGGGATACTCTGCTGGAAGAAGGAATACCTTTTATATGGGAGAACCACCAGATATACCTACCCTTTATTGGAATTCTTTTAGATGATCAGAAAGGAAAAAAAACCATTCCGTGCGGCAGGATATCATTTCTGACGCAGAAGCTGCTTCTCTGCTCCCTGTATCAGAACTGGGAGAACGTAAACGTAACGAAAGCAGCGGAATTAATGAACGTTTCCAAGATGTCTATTACACGAAGCTTTGACGAATTGGAAGCACTGAATGTTCCCTATCTAAATGTGAAGTATCGTGCCAGGAATTTTACCGCTGATACGGATAAAAAAGCTATGTGGGAGCAGATTCGACCCATACTCCGTAATCCGATTGTGAAGATTTATGCGCTTAAGGAGCAACCAGAACGACTTTTCACGCTATCAGGACTATCGGCTCTTTCCCATTATTCTCTGTTGAATGAACCGGACTGCCGTTATATTGCAGTTGCGAAAAAAGAACTTTCTTTGATTGATTTTTCTCTGGATAAGCTGTCCGGAGTCGGAGATATACCTGAGTGCATCGTACAGGAAGTTGGGTATAAGATACCTTTCGGAGACAAGAAAGCAATAGATCCATTTTCATTGATGCTCGGTTTAAGTGATGATGAACTGGAGGAACCGCGTATAAGCAAATCAATTGATGAAATGTTGGAGAAGTATGTATGGTAAAAGGACTTGATACATTCCGCGACTATTTTTCAGACTTTACGGATCAATATGTACTGATTGGAGGAGCCGCTTGTGATATTTCCTTCGGAGACATTGGATCAGATTTCCGTGCGACAAGAGATCTGGATATTGTAATTATCGTAGAGGCTCTTACAAAAGAATTCGGAGAGCATTTCTGGAACTTCATTCACGAAGGCGGATATCAGAACAGAGCAAAATCGAGCGGTGAACCGCAGTTTTACAGATTTGATAAACCACTTGATGACAGATTTCCACTGATGATTGAGTTGTTTGCCAGATCAGAGTATTTACTTGATTATGATAACTCTCTGACACCTGTTCATATTGATGACAGCGTTTCCAGTCTCTCCGCAATCCTATTGAATGATGCATACTACGGAGCCTTACTTCAGGGACGTGATATTATCGGAGGCGTTTCTGTGCTGAGGCCGAGCTGGTTGATTCCATTCAAGGCTAAAGCATGGCTAGATCTGAGAGAGAAAATACAGCAAGGAATTCATGTAGATTCACGGGACCTGAAAAAGCATCGGAATGATGTTATACGTATAGCATCGGAAATGGTATTGGAGCGGTGTGAACTTCCTGAGGAAATCAGGAGGGATATGACCGTTTTCATCGACGAGATGAATGTTACGGATCAGGATCTTAAGAATTTAAAAATACACGGTGTAAAAGCATCTGATCTTCGGCAGGTTCTTACAGATGCATATCTCTGACGGTGACGAAAAGATAGAACGCTTGTAAAATCCCAAGATTGGGTCAAAACAGCTTGCAATGGACGCCACTCCACGGCATAATGATATTGTCACTCGTGACAATAAAATGACATTCAAATCATCCGTAAATTCATGAATCAGAAGAGAACAGTTCAGAAGCGAACTGTTTCGCGCGTTGATATAGGATCTATGGACCTCTAACCCCTTTTCAATCGAAGAGCTCGAGTGAGTCTAGAGTGGCTTAGAGGTTAAGTAAACAAATCTAGTAATTTCAAGGCTTGAAATCATGTTAAAAAAACATGGTTTCGGGCCTTTTTTATGTCGTGATACGATTATGATACGATTTTTTTCGGAAAAAACTGAATCGGAATTATTCCAGAATAGTGTCCGGACGGAAAAGCCGGAACAGAACAGCTTTACGCAAATTCCTTTGTCATTGTACGAAGCGCAGCCATACCGAGAGATAACGCCATTGTCGAGACAGCTATATGGACTTCTCCGTTATCGGACCTGCCTTGCTGAGAAGTATTGCTGGGAAGACGAAAAAGGCAGGAGATACATTTATTTCACAATCCGGCAGATCTCAGAAGAACTGGGGTGCTCGGTCAGAACGGCAGGAAAGCTCATGACAGAGCTGCAGGGAAAGGGATTACTTGAGAAGGAACGGCAGGGGCAGGGAAAGCCAAATCGAATATATCTGAATGAGCCTGGAGAACTGTTTCCGGGCGGAAAGGAAAGAAATGAATGATGTAAAGATTAATATAACGCTCGACCCTG
>USJM01000049.1 GCA_900555005.1 uncultured Lachnospiraceae bacterium
CATGCCTTGCCATGCTTCGGCGTCATCTCCTTGGTCGCCTCCACGCCTTCTTTGGCGCCCTCGACAGCGGCATCCATGACAGCCTTCATGCCGCCGCCCTCCTCCAGCGCCTTTTTGCCTGCCTCAGCTGCTTTCGAGACAGAATCATAGATTGTCCGATCGCCAGGCTGGCACTTTCCTCTTTTCTGGATACCTGCGGCAAAGCCTTCCAGAAATGCAGCCAGATCCTTTGCGTCCATCTCCGGCTTATCCCCGACAGCTTTTCCGCCGTACATAACGCGGTGCTCATCAGGGTTCCCATCGTCGACGGTACAAGTCCCTGCATCTTCATGGCTGCCTTCATCAGCGTCTTCGCAACGCTGGTCTCCTGCATCTGATCCTTGATCAGGCCAGGAAGGGCACCATAGCCCTTGCTCATGGTCAGACCGAGATCCCCGTCACCCATGGCCGCATCCATCTCACAGAGATGATCCTTCTGTTCCTCAAAAATATCTGCTACTCCCTGAAAGAGTGCCGGGAGATCGCTCACTCGTACTGTGTCCATATTTCCAAGCTCCTTTTGTCCTCCGCCCGTCACCGTCAGTCTGCCTGTGACGGCCGCCGGGCATTTTTCCGGTATATTCACCCGGCAGGGTTACCCAGCCAGCACCCACTGGCTGGATACCCCTGCGGTTTGATCGTTACACCTGCGTGTAGAACGGCGTATGAACCGGCATGTCAATCCACTGCTTCATCTCCTCGTCTGCGACCTTGCAGATCGAGATTGATGCGCCTGCCATCTCCATGGAGGTCGCATACTCGCCGACAAATGTGCGGTAAACCTTGATGCCTTTCTCTTTCAGAATATCCTCCACATCGCCTGTCAGGATATAGAGCTCTTCCTGGGAGGTTGCTCCAAGTCCGTTGATCAGGACACAGACCTCCTCGCCGGATGCAACCGGCATATCGCCGAGAATTTCCTTCATCGATTCCTCTGCCAGCTCTCTCGAGGTCTTGACAGGTCCGTTCCAGACACCCGGTTCGCCATGAATGCCCATGCCGAATGCCATTTCATTCTCTCCGAGGGTAAAGTTGCTGTGTCCAAGCTCCGGGATGATGCAGGGCGTCAGCGCAAAGCCGACTGTGCGGGTGTTCTCCTTGGCCTTCTGGGCTGCGGCAAGCACCTCGTCAAGCGTACCCATCTGGGCTGCCTTCGCGCCTGCACACTTGTACATGAAGAAGATGCCTGCGACACCGCGGCGCGCATCCGGATTCTTGTTGGACAGCACGTCGTCAGCGCCGACGATGCTGCGAGTCTGGATATCATCCATTTCCAGCATCTCGGAAGCCATATCGAAGTTCATGATATCCCCGGTATAGTTGCCGTACAGAAACAGGATGCCTGCTCCCGATTCGACTTCCTTCGATATGTTGTAAATCTGCTCAGCAGAGGGAGACTGAAAGACCGAGCCGACACCGCATCCATCCAGCATGTTCTCGCCGACATATCCAAGGAACAGTGGAAGGTGGCCCGTACCGCCGCCGGTGATGATGGCAACCTTGCCCTCCTTCTTCTTCGCGGTGCAGTAGCAGCGAAGGTCGTTCTCCACGTATTTGACCATATCAGGATGTGCCTGATAGATCCCATGCAGCATGTCGTCCGTATAGTTTTCCGGTTTGTTGATAATCTTTTTCATGTCATTCTCCTTCCGGGCTGTATTCAGAGCCCGTCTTGTCATCCTTCCTGTTTTTCCGCCTTCCGGTCAGAGCCGGAGACTCAGCTGTTCTTCTGCATATCTCTCTTCTGCATGACCTTGTCCAGAATAAGAGCTGCCACCAGCAGACATCCGTTCACAAGCGTCTTCAGCGTATCCGGTGCATGCATGATCGTAAATGCATTCGCGATCAGCTGCAGCAGCACGATGGAGAAGGTCACGCCTGCGACCGTCCCGCCGCCGCCGTCCGGATTGATCCCGCCCAGGACAACGATCAGAAGGCTCAGAAGTGTGTAGGTTGAGCCATTCGACGACTTCGCAGAGTTCAGATGCGATGTGATGATGATGCCGGATATCCCGCCGAGAATGCCGGACATCGTGTGTGCCAGGATCGTTGTCCGGAGTGTGTTGATTCCGGAATACCGGGCCGCCTGCTTGTTCGACCCGAGGAAATACACCTCATGCCCGAAGACCGTGTGCTTCATGATGAACGCGACCACAATCAGCACACCGATGAAAATGAACAGAACATAGGGGATTGATCCGATGGAACCGTTCGCAATGTTCTTGAAACTGTCGGACATCCCGTTGATCGCCGGCCCTCCGGTTATGGCGAGTGCCAGGCCGGAGTACACCTCAAGGCCGCACAGCGTCACGAGCATGGCCGGGATATCAAGCGAACCGATGATCAGTCCGTTCAGCGCGCCGCAGCCTGCACCGACTGCTACCGAAGCCAGACATGCCAGCGGGATCGGGACACCTGCATTCTTGATGAGCAGTGCACAGACCACTCCTCCGAGGTTCATGATCCCGACCAGCGACAGATCGATTCCGCCGGCGATCATGCAGACCATCATACCGAATGACAAAACGCCGTATTCCGGAAACTGGAAGATCATTGACCGGAAATTATTGACGGAATAGTACACCGGCCCTTTCAGGACCGCCATCAGAATCAGCACAAATACCATCATCAGTATGAGGACTTTAATATGGTCATTCAGCTTTTTTGATGCTGTTTTCTTCTTCATCTCCAGACCCTCCTCACGCCTGACTCATTTTCATGGAGCGCTTTGTCTGCCATGAAGTGATGATCGTGCCAAGAAGCAGCACGATGCCGACTACGAACCGCTGCCAGCTGGTCGGGATGCCCAGCATATTCAGGTTGTTCTGGACCAGTGTGATCAGAATCACGCTCAGGACAACCCCGCCGACTCCGCCATGGCCGCCTGTGATGCGGACACCGCCGATGACGCAGGCCGCGATCGTGATCATCTCGTCGCCCATCAGCGCGGACGTCGTCGCCGAATGCATCAGGATGTTATAAATCATCGCTGCCACCCCGACGAACACGCCCGACCAGACATAGGCCGCGAACTGAAGCTTCTTCACATTAAACCCGGCGACGCGGGCTGCTGTCTTGTTTCCGCCGATGACATAGAGTCCTCTCCCGAGCATCGTATACTTCAGCATCCACGCGATCAGGAGACAGACGATGATCGGCACAAGGACCAGGACATTCAGCACATACTGGAAACCGGTCTTCGGCGAGGTGTAGGTAATCAGATTCGTGTTGTAGATCGCCTGGAGACTGGACGGAAGCACCGTGAACTCACGGGTTCCGAGGATCGTGACAACACCGCCCGACGCAATGGAGCTGGTCGCCAGCGTTGCGATCAGCGGCGGAAGGTTCAGGATCGCGACCAGAAAGCCGTTCAGAAGACCGAACGCCAGACCGATCAGGACTGCCAGACCAAACGCAAACCACGCGTTGTCAATCGGTGCCACCCGGTTGATGATATACATCGGGACGTACATCGCAACACATCCGATTGCCGGAAATGAAACATCGATTCCTCCCGATATAATGACAATCATTTCACAGAGCGCGAAGCACATCGTGAAGATGGCCGCCCTCATCGTATTGAGAACCGTTGCAAAGTCCCAGAACGCAGGCTGGCGGATCCCGACGATCAGGCTGAACACGGCAATGATATAAACCAGGATCATCTGGTTGCTGGTCAGCCAAGCATGTTTCTTTTTACTGTTCATAATCTCCTCCTGACCGGCACTTTAAAGGCTGAGCTTGTCAATCTTATTGTCGGTGACAAGCCGTACCTTCCCTTTGTTCATGATCACGATCTTGTTGCAGTTCTGGAGAAGCTCCGGAAGGTCATCGGATATGATGATAATTCCGATGCCCTGCTTCGCAAGCCCTCTCAGAATGTCGTGGATCTCTGCCTTCGCGCCGACATCGACACCGACGGTCGGCCCGTTGAGGATGAACAGTTTCGGATGTGTATTCAGCCACTTGGCGATGACAACCTTCTGAGCATTTCCGCCGGAAAGCGTCCGGACCGGCGGATCGATCGAAGGTGCCGCGATGGAGAGATCCTTCAGCCATCTCTCGGAGGCTTCCCGCATCTCTTTCTCATTCAGACTCATGCCGTGGAAATAATCTCGTATAGAGCTGGCGATCGTGTTGTCCTCGATCGAACGCTCCATGAAGAGCCCCTGCGTCAGTCTGTCTTCCGGGACATACCCGATCTTGTTCTTGATCGCATCCGCTACAGAGTGGATCTCAATCTTCTTTCCATTCAGGTAGATGTCGCCCGATTCCGGCGGTGTGATGCCGAACAGTGCTTCGCCGATCTCACCTCGTCCGGAGCCAAGCAGACCGGTCAGCCCCAGGATATCGCCCTTGTTCATGCTGAAGCTGACGTCCTCAAAACGTCCCTTTAACGTCAGATGGTCGACACGGAAAACCTCCTCGTCGGACGGCGCCGGGTCATACTTGGTCTCGACCAGATCCCTGCCCGTCATATCCTTCATGAAACGAGCGTCATTATATTCGGATATTTTTCCGCTTGATATGTACTTTCCGTTTCTCAGAATCGTAAGACTGTCCGCGATCTGGTAGATTTCATCCAGCTTATGGTTGACGATCATGATCGCGATGCCCTTCTTCTTCAGCCCTCTGAGGACCTCCCAGAGCTTTCCGACCTCTTTCTCAGTCAGCGCCGTCGTCGGCTCGTCCAGGATCAGCAGCTTTGCGTCGTTGACGATCGCCCTGCAGATGGCAACCATCTGCTTGCCGGCGACAGGCAGCTGCTCCAGCGGCATATCCGGGTCCAGCTCCGCACGACCTGCGCCATACCACGCTCTGCGATCTGATGGATCTCCTTCCAGTTCACAAATTTCTTCCGGTTCTTGACTTCCCCGTTCAGCGCGATGTTCTCCGCGACTGTCAGGTTCGGGAATACCGCAAAATCCTGGTAAATGACCTGAATCCCGCGGTTGATGGCGTCGATGGGTTTCATGTGCTCCACCTTCTCGCCGTTGATCCAGATCTCGCCCTCGTCCGGCTCATGAACCCCCGAGATTGCCTTGATCAGCGTGGACTTCCCGCAGCCATTCTCACCGGCCAGGCAGTGGATCTCACCTTCCCGGATCTCCAGGTCAACGCCTCTGAGCGCATGGACACCGCCGAAAGACTTCTTGATCCCCTTAAGTTTCAGAAATACCTTGTTCTCTTCATTTCCCATATTCTGACCAGGTCTTTCCTTTTTACTGAAGAAACCCCATACGGTTTCTGAACCGTATGGGGTTTCAGACTCATTCATGCATTCGTGACTCCTGAAACCGCCTGGGCTGATCAGAAGTTATAGTCATTCATGTTGTCCTTCGTGACGTCGACACGAGCGTTTCCATAGTAGACACCGTCTTTGTTGACGTTCTCGACGGTCTCATAACCCTTTGCTGCGAGATGCATCGTGCTGTCGTCCACCGTTCCGTCAAGTTCTGCGATGGCCATGCAGATCATCGCCTTGCCGGCCTCTGCCGGATCCCATACGGAGAAGGAAGCGATTGTTCCATCTTCTACATACTGCTGAGCGATCGATGTCATGGACGTTCCGACAATTGCGACCTTTCCAGCCAGTCCGAGTTCCTCAACTGCCTGTGCTGCGCCGACAACGTCGGTGGAAGCAGAACCCTCGATCGCGGTGATGTCCGGATTCGCGGTCAGAAGCTCTTTGGTCTGGTTGTAGGAGGAAGTCGTATCATCGCCTGTCTCATACCGGCCGAGGCACTCCATATCCGGATATTCCTTCTCCTGAAGAGCCTTGGCTGCGTCACACCACTCATTGTGGGATACAGAGGTGAGCGCACCGACAAACTGGATGTACTTTCCCTTGCCGCCTGTCAGCTCTCCGAGCTCCTTCATGAAATTCTCACCGTAGTCCGCGTTCTGGAAAGCCTCGACATCGACATCACGGACGCTTGCGTCCATGGAAGCTGCCTCGTGTGTGATAACCTTGATGCCCTGATCTTTTGCCTTCTGAAGGACAGGAGCCAGCGCTTCTGAATCAAACGGAACAACACAGATTGCATCCCAGTCCTCTGCCAGAAGTCCCTCGACATAGGAAGCCTGATCCGCGCCTTCTGCAGATCCGCCGTATACAACATTGCTTCCGGTTTCCTTATTGTATTCGTCGACGCCATCCTGCATTCTCTGGAACCACGCGATGTTGGTCATCTTCGGAACGACCGCGATCTTGTACTCTGTTCCCTTCGCTCCGATCAGATCCCCCTCAGCCTCTGTCCCGGCTTCTGTGGAAGCTTCCGTCTCTCCCGCGATTGCCGGCACCGCAAGCAGCGATGCTGCCATGGCAGCTGATGCCAGAACACTGACGACCTTATTGAACTTCATCTTCAAATCCTCCTTTGTTTGTTTAGTAAACGTACTCAACGTTTCGCTTGTTGTTCATACAATACATCTGCTCAAATAAAATGTCAATATGTTCAGACATGATTTTTTTGTTTATATTCGTTTAGGATTCTCGCTTATCTCCTCAATTATTCGTGAATATCACGGCCATGTTTTGAATACACTTAAGATATGCTTCATTTCAGGCATAAAAAAACCGGAACAGCGTTCCGGTTAAGTTTACTAAACATTATGCTATCTTAATTCCGCACACTCCTGCGCTCGACCAGTTTTCCGGTCACCAGCGTTTTCACCGGATCCAGCTGCGGGTTCTCAATCCGGTTCAGAATCCCTCTGACCGCTTCATACCCGATAAACCGCCGCTGTACATGGATCGTCGTGAGCGTCGGAGAGCTCACCGCCGCATACGGGATATCGTCAAAGCCAATGACCGATACCTCCTCCGGTACGCGGATCCCCTTCTCCCGAAGCGCTGTAATGGCCCCGAGCGCAATGATGTCGTTCACCGCAAAGAAACACTCCGGAAGCGCTTTTGTGCCACAGGCGTCCAGTTCCCGGAGCATGTCTGCCCGCGCCCCCTTCATATCCGGACGCAGCCGATGCTCCGGCCCCCGGAAGGAAAAGTCAAGCAATTCCAGACTCCTGAAAAAAAACCGGTTCCGGAGTTCAAAATTTTCGAAGGGAATGCTGCTGGTCAGCAGGCCAATTTTCGAAAACCCCCGCTGTTTCAGAAAGTTCAGCGCAATCCATACATTCTCCTCATTGTTCATGCAGAGGCAGGGGTAATTGTAATTCGGAACCGGATTGTCGATCACGATAAATGGAATCCGAATCGAAGCGATGTCTCCGTACATCGACGGCGGGATCTCCGAGGCAATCAAAATTGCGCCGGAATAGCTGTCATAGCTCATTGCCTCCAGCTCTTCCTTCAGATCCCCTGATATGTTGACAATGGAGAGGCCATAGCCTTCATTCTTCAGATTCTTCTCAATGGCATCGATAATTGCCGATATAAATCCCTGATTTTCCTCAACCAGATAACCGCTTCCCCGGTACTGAATGAGCAGAATACGATTCCGCAGAACGGCTTTTCTGCGTTTCGGCGAATACCCGTACTTCTCAACCGCCTCCAGAACCTTCGCTCTGGTCTGCTCACTGATATCTCCCTTGCCGTTCAGAACCATTGATATGGTTGCGGGGGAGACTCCGATCCCCCTGCCAGCTCTCTGATTGTCATCGCTGTGCACCGCCTGTCCATGCTCCGTCTTCGCTCCGGGCGCCCCGGCATGTTTCTGATTGTCCTGCCTTCTGGTGTTGTCAGCGCCCCTTCGGAAGACTTCCACGATCAGCCGCCTTTCTGCGTCTGCCGCTTCAGTTTCCCGTCCCGTCTTCTCACCCAGTAAGCTAACTCGAATTCAGACAGTGGTCAACCATCATTTTTTTACGTCTTCGTCCTGGCAGGCTTTTCAGCCAGCCGGCCGCCGGTCTTCAGCTTTCTGACGAGACAGCCTCTCTGCCGTCGATCCAGACCGTCCGCACCTTCAGGGATTGTCAAGTGCCACCATGTCTGCGCGCTTTCCGGCCTGGATCGAGCCGATCTCGCGATCCATCCGGATCGCCCGTGCCGGCGTACTGCTGGCTGCAATAACCGCATCCTCCAGCGACATACCAAAGTCCACGACACGGCGAACGCCCTCCATCAGGGATATGACAGACCCGGCGATGGTGTCCGTTCCCTTCAGCGTCGCCCTGCCGTTTCGAAGTGTAATCATCTGGCCGCCGAACGGATAATCTCCCTCCGGCATCCCGGTACACCGGAGCGAATCGGACACCAGAACCAACTGCCTTCCGAACAGCTTCTCCGCCATTCTCATGACTGAAGGCTCCACATGCATGCCGTCACAGATCAGCTCTGCCGTCGCACCGGCATCATACGCCGCCGCAATCAGCCCCGGCTTTCTGTGGTGGATCGGCTGCATTGCATTGAACAGGTGTGTGACATGGCTGGCCCCGGCAAAAAAGGCCCGCATCGCCGTGTCATAGTCAGCCATTGTATGTCCAAGCGATACCGTACAGAGCTTCGACGCTTCCCTCACAAATGCAATTCCGCCTTCGGTCTCCGGCGCCATGGTTACCAGGCGGACTGTCCCGCCTGCTGCCTCGTTGAGCCGTTTGAGCATCTCCACATCCGGAACATGGATGTTCTCCGGATTCTGCGCGCCGCGCTTCTCCATACAGACAAACGGTCCCTCCAGATGAACGCCGACGGAGCGTGCGCCATCCTCCGGTCTTCTGAAATGACTGATCGTCCGGCACGCCTCTTTCAGCTCCGGTTCCTTGAGCGTCATCGTCGTCGGGCACCAGCTCGTCACACCATTTCGCGCGTAGAAGCGACTCATCGTCTGCATCTCTGCGGCATCTCCGTCACTGGCATCCGCGCCCATCGCCGCGTGCGTGTGGATGTCCACCAGTCCGGGGATGATATAAAAACCGCTGTAGTCCAGAATATCCTCTCCGTTCTCTTCCGTGCAGCCAAAGCCCGTATTCTGGATGGATGACGACTTCATGCCGGGGATGAAGTTGCTGAACCGTTCGTCAAACTCCAGCGTCCCGCTCTGGAACGCCGACCCGATCAGGATATGATCACTGTAAAGTTTCATCGTGCGACCTCCATATCCGAAAGCGCCTCCTCGTCCGCCACCAGAATGAAATCAGGATGGAGCTGGAGCACCGACGCCGGAACCTGCGGCACGACCGGACCGCAGAAAGCGTCCTTCAGGATGCCTGCTTTGCCCTTTCCGCTCACGACCATCAGCACGCGGCGTGCCTTCATGATGCCCGCAACGCCCATGGTGTATGCAAAACGCGGGACTTCCTCCTCCGAAGAGAAGAACCGCTTGTTGGCCTGAATGGTGGAGTCGGTCAGCGCAACCTTGTGTGTGCCGGACGGGAAAAAGTCCTCCGGCTCGTTGAACCCGATATGTCCGTCCGGTCCCAGCCCGAGCAGCTGCAGATCCGTCCGTCCGTTTTTTTCCATCACTGCATCGTATTCCGCGCAGGCCTTCTGCGCGTCCGCCTGCTTTCCATCCGGAAAATATGTATTCTCCGGTCTGATATTGACCCGGTCAAACAGATGATGGTGCATGAACCAGACGTAGCTCTGATCGCTCGTGATGTCCAGCCCGCAATACTCATCCAGGTTGACCGTCCGGACTCCGGAAAAATCCAGCGCCCCATCCTCATACATCTTCACCAGCTCGTCATAGGTACCGATCGGACTCGAACCCGTTGCCAGGCCAAGCACGCAGTCCGGCTTCAGAATCACCTCCGAAGCGATGATCTCAGCCGCCCGGCGGCTCATTTCATGATAGTCTTTTGCACGAATGATTCTCATTTCTATCTCTCCTGTCTTCTCACCGTCTTCTGCCATTTGGGGTCATTCGGCGCATCTGTGTCTGCATCCTTCCCGGTGCCAGGCCTTTTGCGCGCAGGCTTCCGGTGTACATTCCGGTATACATTCCGATGTACAGGCCTCCGCCGCTCAGCGTCCCTGCCGTTTTCTCTGCATCTTCTGAAAATGCAGATACGCCCCGATCATGCCTGCGTCGTTGCCCTGCCGCGCCATCGTCAGCTCTGTTTCCTGTGCGATGGAACGGATCAGGTACCGGTCCAGCGCGCCCCGAATCCTCGGGTACAGATATTCTTTCTGCGCCATCACGCCGCCTCCGAGCACGACAACCTCCGGGTTGAGGACATAGCAGATATTCGCAATGCCTTTTCCAAGGATATCACACATACGGTCAATCTCACTGACACAATCGGATCACCCTCCCTGGCCGCCTCAAAAATACGCTGCCCAGTCCAAATCCGGCTCATATCCCCCAGTGCGGCTGTATCCCCGCCGGTTCTCTCCTGCCGCTTCTGCTCTGCAACTCGTCTCAGGAGGACACTCATGGCACCGAGGCGCTCAAACTGTCCGCCTTCCAGATTCATGTATCCGATCTCGCAGCCGCTGCCTGAATGGCCATGATACACATCGCCCTTCCAGACGAAGCAGCCTCCGATCCCGGTTCCGACTGTCAGGCAGAGCACGCTGTCTCTGCCCTTCGCAGCGCCGAGTACGGCCTCCGCCAGGCCGGCGCAGTTGACATCATTTTCGATCTCACAGGGCAGACCCGTCTTCTCCTCAATGATGGTCTTGAATTCTGTCCCGGCATAATCCGGAATGTTGGGCCCCGAGTAGAAAATCCGCCCTCTCCCGGTGTCCACCATCCCCGCCGAGGAGATGCAGACCCCGTCCGCCTTTTCTTTGTTCGAAGTGAGAGATGAGATGATATCCAGGACCTTCTCCACGATCCCCGTTCCGCCAAGCCAGGCTTCAGTCGGCCGCTTTCCTTTCTCCAGAAAGCGGACTGTCTTCCCTTCCATCAGACCGTACTTGATGTCTGTCCCTCCAATATCGATGGTAATGAATCTGTCCATAATCACCCTCACGCTGCACCCTGCAGCCGCTTACAGGTACTTCGCCCTTGCGCCCCACCCGGCCCCTGTGCACACCTCAGGCCGAATTCCATGGCGCTGCTGCTTACAGGTATTTTGCCCTTGCGGCCCGGATCATCCCGGCT
>USJM01000050.1 GCA_900555005.1 uncultured Lachnospiraceae bacterium
CCGGACCAAAAGGGCGTGTTCAATATCTGTCATTTTACCGGCTTGAGGAGAAGGAGATCCCCTTTTTCCTGAAACAGGCTGCTGGACGTGATGGAGAAATAAGCATCCAGTGCGCGGATGTCCTGCACGGATATCGCGATGGACTATTCACCAGGGAAGAACTGGGTGAAAGGGAACAGATACAAAAGGCAGTTGCGCTAATCAAGGGAGGTGCGGAAGAGAATGGGTAATGTCAACATAGATGAAGCAGCGGCGAACGCAGATATCTCAAAAATGAAGCAGGCAAAGGCGAAACTCGAAGAATCGATGAATTCCCTGAACAAGATGAAATCGGCCGTTTCATCCATGAGCGGAAAGACAGGGGATGCCATCGACGTTAAGGCATCCGCTCTGATCGGTCTGATCAAAGATCTGAACAGTCAGCTTGATGCAACCATGAACCTGATCAGGAGAACTGTGCAGAAGTATCAGGAAGAAGATCAAAGAATAGGCAGTTCGATCAGCAGCGGAAGCGGGGTATAAATCATGGCGGAAATAAAGATTGACTATGACGGTATATCACAGCAGGCATCCAAATTGTCTTCCCTCCTATCTGAGTATGAGGGACTCAACACGAGGCTGAAGACGCTTTCATCCACGATCTCAGAAAGCTGGGATGGAGAAGCGGCAAGAGCATTCAGTGAAATGATGGGAAAGTACGCTTCGCAGGCGCAGAAACTGGCGCAGGTGATCGAAGCCATGCGCAAACATATGACAGATACAGAAACGACTTTTGAGATGGTTGACCAGGAATGTGCTAATCTGATCAACAATTCATTCTAATAATAATATTTTATCACTATTTGAACCGCCAGATGGCGGTAAAGAAATGGAGCGTTCTATGGCTGTTATATTGAAACTGGATACGGATCTGCTGCGAAGTACTGTTTCTGTTGCGCAGCAGACGAATGAAGCGATTACGGAGGCGGCTAATCTGCTGAACCAGGTAGTCATACATAATGACTGGGAGTGCGTGGAACGGACCCAGATCAACAATAATACACTTGCGAACAAGCAGACTGCGAAGGACATCCAGGATAAGACGTCGGCTTTTTACAACGCGATAAGCACCGCATCATCGCGGTTTGATGAGGCAGAACAGAACACGGTGTCCAGAGGAAATTCACTTGACGAGATTATAGGTACGGTTGTCAATGTAGTGCCCGGAATATCCGCCGGCAGCGCTGCCGGTTCCTCAATCAATATTGCCGACTTTTCAAATCTGTCAGGTTCTTTGGAGGAATAAAAGCTATGGCTACGGATATAAAGTTAACGCCTGAGACACTTCTGGAGCAGAGCAGCGAGATGGCATCCCTGCAGACGGATTACGAATCATTATTCAGCCGGGTATCAACAGCCCTCAGCGGCGTCAACGAGTACTGGAGCGAGGCGATCGCGAGCAATTTTGCGGGGAAGATCACCAGTGCCCAGAAAGACTTCTCCAGCGTCGCAAACATGCTGACCAATGGATCTGCCGCGGCGCGCTTAAGCGCGATGACCCTGGATCACGGCGGCAGCATCAACAGTGTTCTCACACAGCTCATGGGAGGGTCAGTGAATCCTTCCGACCTCGGTACATTTGGTATGCTGCTGAACGGACAGTCTGATTGTCGACATGGATTACAGAAAACCAGGATCTGATCACTTCAGGCAGCGCAGAGGTTATCGGTGAACTTTCCGGTCTTGATCCTGCAGATGTTGCGACGATTGAAAGTGTTGCTCAGAAGATGGCTTCCGGCGATTATGAAGGAGCTATCTCTGAGGCAGGCGGCAAACTGGTCGATATTTATTCGATTTTTTTGTCAGGTTCGATCGCGGACTCGTCCTGGGTCAGCGCGCTTGATGAATCGACAGGAGGTGCATTGGGGCTGAATGGCCTCAAGGATGCTTACGTAAAAAATGTTCTTGGCGGTGTCGGCGGGGACGTGCTCAATATTCTCAAGGACGAGTATTCCGGAAAGTCGGATGATGCGTATCAATTGAAACAGCTCGGGGAAATGGCATGGAACGGGACGGCAGGATCTGTCATAAAGACCGCTGGAGATGCTGCCTATAATGTCGTCTCAAAAATGCCGATCATCGGCGACTATTATACTTCTCAGGGCGTGACAGACAGCGAAGGCGCGCTGGGAGTTATGCTCCATGACATGACTTATTCTGTGACCGGTGACAATGAGGCTGCGGATTACACAGGAAATTATTATTCTAATCATGGAGGTGTGGCATCAGGCATTGTGGATGGCGTCGCTGATATAGGTGATTACTTCTGGCACAATATTCTTGGGAAATAACAAAGGGAAAGGAAATGAAAATGAACACAATACTGCCAATCGGATCAGTTGTCAAAATCAAGAATGGTACACATCCCGTGATGATCTTTGGGTATATGCAGAAATCATCTCTATATCCTGATGAAATGGTTGACTACGTAGGCGTACCGTATCCGGAAGGAAATGTGAATATTGCGGCACAGTACGGTTTTCAGACCACGGATATCCGGGAAGTCCTTTTTGAAGGGTATCGTTCGGCGGAATTTGAGCCGTGGGAGAAACTGCTGAAGATAGCGGATGCGCGTCACAGGGATGAAGGATGACAAATGGGACTGTTTAGAGATATTCTGAATTTCAAACCGGACGGCGGCTCGACTCCTTCTTGCCTGACGGCAGCCATAGGGTGCAGTATGGGGCGCATAAGAGATAACAATGAGGACAACTTTTATTTCAACGGAAGATACCTGAAGAATTCTGAGAACAAGGGGCTGGAAGAGATCTGGACAGATGAGCAGACGATGCCGAATGAGAGAAGCGGAAACTGGCTCCTGTATGGGATCTTTGACGGGATGGGCGGCGGCTCTTATGGAGAGCTGGCTTCGGCGGCTGCCGCTAAGACAGCTGATGAACAGCTCAACAGGACGGACTGCATCTGCCCTTATGATATCACAGCTTCCCTGCGCGACCTGTTTCAGAACATGAACAGGGAAGTAGTTCGCGCAGCTCAGAATCTCGGCTCCAGCCAGATGGGATCTACGATGGTTTCACTGTTCTTTTACGCCGGGCTTGTGTGGATCAGCAACCTGGGAGACAGCCCTGGATTCCGTCTGCGGGATGGCAGACTGGAAAAACTGACTCGTGATCATACAGATGAGGCGATGATGAAGGCAAACGGCATCACCGGAAGAAAGCCGTACCTGACGCAGTATCTGGGGATGGATCCGGAGCAGGTACGAATCGAGCCGACAATCACCCGGCACGGGCTCCGCAAGGGAGACCGCCTTCTTCTTTGCAGCGATGGTTTGACGGATATGGTCTCGGAGAATCAGATCCGAAGTATATGATGAGCAATGAGACAGCGAATACGGAAGACTGTGTCCGTGTGCTTCTGCGCGCAGCGCTGGACGCGGGTGGGCGTGACAATGTGACTGTAATGGTATGCGACATATCATGAGGCGTTATGGCTTCAAAACTTGCAGGACGTTGATTTGGGAGCAGGATATATAGTAGTACGGCTTTCAGCAATCAGGACGGCATACAGGGATTGAAGGTTCATCTTTCCGGTTGTGCGATGAAGGACGGGAATAGAAGTGCTGGATAAAAAGCAGCATAAACAGGAAGACAAGAAAGAGGAAGTTGGCGGGCTGTAGTTCAGAAAACCAGGTCGACAGAGGAAGAGAAGGTATGGCAGGTATACGGATTCCCTGGCAGGGATGGACAGTCATTAGAAAAATCGGCGAAGGCAGCTATGGTGCTGTCTATGAGATCGAGCGCATGATCGGCGACATGAAGGAGAAAGCCGCGCTGAAGATCATGTCCATCCCAAAGTCTCAGGATGAGGTGGAGAGCGCCCGCGCCTATGGCTATGATGACAAAAGCATTGCGCGGCGATATGAAGAAGATTTTAACAGAATCCTGAAAGAGTATCAGGTCATGATGTCCATGAAGGGGCATTCCAATATCGTCAGCTGTGAGGATATTTATACTGAAAAACTTACCACAGGGATAGGCTGGCTGGTGTATATCCGTATGGAGTATTTGATGCCGCTCCTGAAATACAAATCAGCCCGGTCTGATAGTTCCTTTGACGAGAATACGGTGCGCAAAGCCGCCTCAGATTTGTGTACCGCTCTATTGATTTGCGAGCAGAACCATATCGTCCACAGAGATATCAAGCCGGAGAACATCATGGTCTCGAAATACGGAGACTTCAAGCTTGGGGATTTCGGTATCGCCCGGACGATGGACCATACGACGACCGCGACGAATGTCGGGACAAAGCCTTATATGGCGCCAGAGGTAATAAAAGGAGAGAAGTACGATCAGACGGTAGATTTCTATTCTCTCGGATTGGTTCTCTACTGGATGTGCAATAACTATAAACTCCCGTTCTGGCCGCAGGATCGTGTACCAGATTATGACATCGCGCAACAGGCGTACAGCCGGAGGATTCGGGGAGACGTCCTTCCGATGCCGGTGAATGGTTCGATGCAGCTTAAGCGAGTCGTGATGAAGGCGTGTGCGTATAAGCCGGGGGATCGATACCAGACCGCAAGAGAAATGCTGGACGCGCTGCAAGAGATGGGAACATCAGAGAATCGTTCAAGAAGCAGTACAAGCAACCTATCCAATACTTTTTCAGGATGGGATACCGGATCAGGCACATCGACTTCCGGGTGGAATTCCAGATCAACTACATCGACTTCAGGGCGGAGCTCTGGTTTAGGCACATCATCGTCTGCGAAAACCGAGGGGAATTCCTGGCAGGATACGGAAGGAACCATGGGCGCTGTAGGATGGGGACAAAGTTCGCCGGGCAGTTCTTCCGGAGTCGGGAGCAAGAATAAAAACACAGACGCTTTTGAGAAAACACAGGGTGCCTATGCAGGTCAAGCAAACGACAGCTATGACGGGAATAAGCCACAAACGCAGAATGGAAAAATCATCAATGGGAAGAAGGCTGACAGTGATCAAAAGGTGGAAGTTGCCATAGAAGAAAGGCACAAGAAGAAGTCAAAGGCGGGTGGCATTTTGTGGCTGCTTTTTGGATTTTCTATTTTGATGGGATGGCTTATGCCACTTATTGAAGAGCCAGAAATGATGACAAAAGAACCACTCTCACTGATGTTCATGATTTTTGTGTCATTAGTCTCAATAAGCATAGGTATATATCATTTACGATAGTAATTAATTGAACTTTCTGGAATCATTCCATTGATCTTTTCACGCTGTTATCTAGTCGGTTTCTGTTCTTTGCGAATATATAAAAATGCCAGATGTCTTGATGATAACTATTGGTATAAGTTGCTTTGTTGTGGAAGGTTTTAGCGGCATATCTGTTTCCATGAGCTGGTGTATGTCAAAATGAAATCGGGACAATAACATTTGGAGAAATAATCTATGCAGGCCGCAGTATCTTTTCAGTTCAATAATCATGATTACTACACGCTGATCTCCGACGGGGAAAGCATCTCCTTCGGAACGCATAAGAAGGACTCTGTCAAGGTCCCAGGCAGCAATGATCATATGCTGTTTCTCCAGATGCAGGATGGCACCGTTACGGTCAGATCCCAGGGGCAGATACCGTCTATTTCAAAAACAGTCATATATAACGAGATACAGATTCTTTGCAGAAATCCTCTGGCGATTCTCTATGTTTCCCGGATCACAGGAAGACTTTCTGAAAGCGTGGATCTTCCTTACGATGGCACCATCAGCGTGGGCCGGCAGCCAGATGCCAATGACATCGTTGTGACATTTCCCGTCATCTCAAGAAAGCACTTTCAGATTCAGTGTGAGTCTGGAAAGGTGTATGCCCAGGATCTTGGAAGTACAAACCATCTGTTTCTGAACGGAATTCCGATCACCAGATCCCGCATGAATGCCGGTGACGTGCTCTCTGTCTTCACGTGCCGTTTTTTGCTGCAGGAAGGCAGGCTCTATTTTAGAATGTAGGGAGCAGTCTGAGAATATCCGATCAAGCCAGGAGGATGAGCAGGAGAGCAGACTCCGGCTCTGAAAAGATCGTAGGCAGAGCGGATGGTGCAAAGGCTTCAGCAGGGGAGAATACCTGTTCCATCCGATACCACCTATCCCCACGGATCAGGGAGGAGCTTCCATCAGAACCGATCATTCTCTCTCCGGCACCGGCGGAAATGCGCGGCGGGGCAGCGAGAAGGAATAATCCGGCGTATCTTATCAGTTCCGGTGCCATGCTGGCGGCATCTCTTACAACCGGAATGATGAATCCGCTGATCTTGCTTGCCAGGATGGGCGGAATCGGGTCTACTTTCTATAACATGTTCCTGGGAAACAAGCTCAGCAAGGAAGAGCAGCAGAAGCTCGAAGAATACGAGAAGCTGCGGCACGAAAAGTATGAATCCTACATGGCCAATGAAAAGGCAAGGATACGCAAGACGGCAGATGTCCAGAGAAGGATCATCACTCGGGAGAACGGAGAACCTTCCGGATGTCTGGAGACAGTTGACCGTATGAAGCGAAACCTCTGGGAGAGGCTTCCGTCAGATTCTGACTTCCTTGTGACAAGGCTCGGGACAGGAAAACAAAAGCTGTGCGTGGAGGTGAAAAGCCGCGCTCAGGCGGAGGGATTTCAGATGGAGGACGATGATGAGCTTCAGCTGATGGCGGAGCGCATCATCGAGGAAACAAAGTATGTCGACAACATGCCGGTGACAGTGCCGCTTGGCACAGCGCAGACAGTCGGGCTGATCGGCAGCACAAACGCTGTTTACTACTTATTGCGAAACCTGCTGGTAGAGGTGACAGCCCAACAGAGCGCGAATGACGTCCGCCTGGCGGTGTTCTTTGATGAGGAGGCCCGGTGCAGATGGGGAATTCTGAGGTGGCTTCCCACATATGGGATGAGACGGGACAGACCAGGTATATTGCATTTGACAGGAAGCGTATCCATCTGATCTGCGAGATGCTCCGTGAAGTGGTCAAAGAGCGGAAAGGAAAGGCGGAGGATGGCCATGTCCGGCGTAAGGACGAGGCACTGCCCCTTCCGCGTTATCTTGTGGTAGTAGGAAACAGGGATCTGATCAAACATGAAGCCGTGTATGACAGCCTGATCTCCAATGACCCATCCCTCGGGATCACTGTGATTATTCTTTCGGAAGATCTGTATGGGCTGCCGCAGACGACGCAGTATATTGTTGACTTGACAGAAAAACCGTGCGTCTATGAGCGGAGCAAATATAACGAGCGGACAACGTTTACACCGGATAGTGTGATTCACCAGGCGCAGCTGGAGACATATACAAGAAAAATGTCCGCCATCGAGCTGGAGAGCAGTCGGCAGAGCCGCATCCCGATCCCACAGTCGGTGACCTTCCTGGAAGGGTATCATGTCCAAATGTAGAAGAGCTGGACGTGGCGCAGCGCTGGGCGGATTCCAAACCATATCAGACGCTGGAGGCGCCTCTTGGGGTGATGGAAGGCGGAAGGACGTTCAGCCTGGATGTCAGGAGCGGGGAGACCTCGCATGGCCCGCACGGGCTGCTGGCAGGCACGACCGGCTCCGGCAAGAGCGAACTGCTGCAGAGCTGGATCCTTTCCATGGCGGTGAACTACCATCCCCACGACGTGAATTTTGTGATTATTGACTATAAGGGCGGCGGGATGTCGGACCTGATGGAGCCGCTTCCGCATGTCGTTGGTAAGATCACAAATATCGACAGAAATATAGGGCGCTCGCTGGTGGCGCTGAAGAGTGAGCTGAAACGCCGGCAGAAGCTGTTTGCGCAGGCTGGTGTCAACAATATTGATAAGTATCAGAAGGCTTTCAAGAACGGCGAAGTGAAGACACGCCTGCCGCATCTGATTCTCGTGACGGATGAGTTTGCGGAGTTGAAAAAGGAAGAGCCGGAGTTTCTCGCGGAGCTGAACTCTGTGGCAACGATCGGACGATCTCTGGGTGTACATATGCTGCTCGCGACACAGCGGCCGGCCGGGGTGGTGACCGATCAGATCAACGCGAACTCTCGCTTCCGGATCTGTATGAAGGTGCAGGACGCTGCTGACAGCCGTGAGATGCTCAAGCGTCCCGATGCGGCAAAGATCACGCAGTCCGGGCGGGCATATATCCGTGTAGGTGAGGATGAACTCTTTGAGCTGTTCCAGGCGTTTTACAGCGGGGCTGAGTATACCGGGCAGCTCCGGCGGTCTTCCTCAGATAACGAAGTCAGTATTGTTGATGTCACCGGAAACCGGATCCGACTGAAAAAAAAGAAAAAACGGCAGGATAAAAACGGCGTGGATGAGCTGACTGCCGTGATCGGCTACATCCAAAGGGTCTGCGCTGAGAACCATATTGAAAAGATGGCCGCGCCGTGGCTGCCGGAGCTTCCACGGTGGCTTACACTTTCGGAAATCGGCATCGAGCCTGCTTCATTTGCTGAGAACTGGAAACAGAAGCTGAAACGTCTGTCGCTGCCGGTCGGGAAATTCGACATCCCGGCAATGCAGAGTCAGGGCATCCAGAATATTGATTTTACGGAGAACGGGACCTGTGGCGTGTTCGGCATCCCGGGAAGCGGCAAGACGATGCTGCTGAAGACGGTGATGCTGGTTTCCGGCATATTGTATTCTCCGGCGGATCTTCAGATCACGGTGATCGATGCCGGCGGATGGAGTCTGAGCGAGTTTAAGGATATGCCTCATGTGGCAGAAGTGATCCTGAACCAGGAAGAGGGTAAAGTCCGCAGCTGCATCGTCCGTCTGATGAAAGAGATGGAAGCGCGCAAGAAGACTTTCCTCAGGCACGCGGTCAGCTCCCTGCCCGCGTACAGGGAGTCCGTGTCGGATAAATTGCCGGCCATTCTTCTGGTGATCGACCAGATCGGGCCGATGTTTGAAACTTATCCGGAGTTTGAGGAGTTCATGAACCAGATCGCTGCGAGCGGTGCAAGTTATGGCATTTACACGATCTTCACATCGAACTCGACGATTGGTATCCGGTACAAGTTTCTGCAGCTGATCCGAAGCAGCATCACATTTCAGCTTCCCGATAAAGGGGAGTACGGTTCGATTGTCGGCCCGGTTGCCGGGATCAGCCTTCCGGCCTTTGCGGGCCGCGCGCTGATCAAGGATAACCCGCCGACAGCCTTCCAATGCGCTGTCTGTGATGAGGCAAAGGAAGACAAGACGCGGCATGAACATCTGCAGACGCTGTTCCATATGATGCAGGAAAATTGGAACAGCAGCAAAAGTCAGGGGATGGACGGCGAGGGAGCTTTTGTGAATGCGTCTTCCGGAGCAGCTGAAGGGAAAAGAGTCAGTGATGGATCAGAAGAAACAGGCGAAGCCGAGAGCGCAGATGTGCCAGGTGTAAGCGGTCCGGGTGACTCCGATGGCGGAAATAGCAGCAGGGAAGAGGATTTCGGATTCATTCATCACGAAGACGATCGTGTGGGTTAGACGCGGACCCTCCGTCAGACAGCGACTATACAGACCGCGCACATCTGCCGGTCGGAACAGATGTGGAAGATCTGAAGGCGGTATCGCTGGATTTTTCAAAGTACAACCAGATTCTGGTATGCGGGACAAACCGCGGAAGAGTCCTTTCATACATGGACACGGTGGCCCGGCTGCTCGGGAGCCGCAAGGATGATAACCGGTGCTTGTTTTTAAGCCGGGAGAGGTGCAGAAGACGGCTGCCCGGCTTGAGAAGCTGATTACGATTGCTGCGGATCGAGGGAAGAATCTTCAGGAACACCGGAAGGAAGGCACTTTTCGCGAAGAAGAGTGGCATCAGGGCTATCAGCAGATTTGTCTGGTCGTCTATGACCTTGCGGCATTCAGCTCGGAACTGACGGACGCTCAGAGACAGGGTTTCCGGCGCCTGTTTACAAAGACGAGGGAGCTGGATTTCGTGATCATAGCCGCGGAAACCAGAGATCACATGATGGATGGGGATGCGGATGTGCTCACGGACTGCATGCAGACGGCGGACTGCATGATTCTTCTGGATAAGAGAATATCAGACTACCTTTTCTGCGACTTTGCCCCGGAGGCGGACAACACGGGAATCATGCTGGATAGAGCCGAGATTGCACTAGTCACGGACGGACGGCCACGCGTTCTTCGGATCGGATAAAGAAAGCAGATAACACTACGGCCGCGATCAGCAAATTATGCAAAGATCGCTGCGGAAAATGACAGAACGGGATAAAAGCCATGAAAACCAGCATTATTGTGACAGTTAAAAGCGCGGATGACGGTGCCGGGAAACCATTTAACTACGACATTGAGATTCCTGTGGGTGTTCCATTTGAAAAGCTTGGCATAGATATCCGAGGGCTGATCAGCCAGGAAAGGGGAGATGCTGCGTACTATTCTCTGAAAGGTGAGCTGTACTGCGAACGCCTGCACCGGCAGATGCTGGATGCGGAGACGCCTTCGCAGGCAGGAATATGGAACGGAGACATTTTCAGGATCCGGTAAATGGGGGAATTCCTTACGAACGCCTTCAATGCGGGGCGTGGGGAAACAGACTGGTTAAGAATCGCGCAAGGTGAAGGGAGGGAACATGCAGGAGGCAGTGACAGTCAGCCCGATGGCTCTTTACTATCTGGGCGTCAGGATGAAGGCGAAATACATCGACTATTCATACATAGCCGCAATGCCGGACATTCAGAAGCGCTATAAGCTTCATGAATCGGAGACATATGAGGTGCTCGAGAAGGACGGGTATGTGCAGCAGAATTTTATGGGGAATGTTCAGATCGACAGCCACGTAAAGGAGACGTTGACCCCGGTTTTCTTCGGCACAGTGGAGAGCCGGGTCCACGGGAAGAAGGAATATAACTTCCATGTCTGCGGTGATCAGATCACAGCGGTGGTCACGGTGCCCTCAGCAAAAGGCCGTGTAAAATATCTGTCATT
>USJM01000051.1 GCA_900555005.1 uncultured Lachnospiraceae bacterium
CACCGATTCTCTTTCCTGTGTCTGCCGATTCTCTTTCTCAGCCTGCCGATGTCACGCCGCCCTCTGTCTGAATCAGATGAAGCCGTTCAAACTGTTCGTCTGACAGAAGGGCGCCGTCTGTGCAGACCACCTCGGCCGAGACGCGGTTTGCCAGCCTGACCGCTTTCCCGAAGGAAAAGCCAAGCTTGCGAAGGGCAATGATGCTGCCGATGTGGCTGTCTCCCGCCCCGATCGCATCGCCTCCATGCTCTTCCGCAATCGGAACAGCCGGAATCAGTTCATAGTTTCCATCCGGATAGGACAGATAACAGCCCTTCGATCCAAGCGTGATGATGGCGAGGTTTCCGGTCTGATCGGTCAGCCTGCTCCCTGCCTCATGCAGGGTATCCGCTCCGGTAAATCTTGACGCCTCATCCAGGTTGAGGTGCAGAATCGGATGAAGTGCCAGGAGCCTGTTCATTTTTTCCCCCGGAATATTGCAGATCCGGGCGCTCGGCGCAAAGAAGATGGTATATTCCGGATGACGCTCCAGATACTCGATCATGTTGATTCCCGTCGGCTCCTCGACTTCCAGGCCGCACAGATAGACCGTGTCGATCTGTGAAGCGTCCAGCCGGTCAAACCACCCCGGCTGAAAGCGGTACTCTGCCCCATGGTAGCAGATAAAAGTACGCTCTCCGTCCGGCTCCACCAGACAGTAGCAGCAGCCATTCTCCTCCGCCGGAGACGGGGCCGCTGAGACAATGCCGCGATCCTTCAACCTTGCCCGGACGAAATCCCCATACACTCCTGTTCCGATCGGATAAAATGGAATAAACGGCACACCAAAGTGTCTCAGGCAGTCCGATACATTGTAGGCACAGCCTCCGAGCGACATATCCTGCCCGTATACATTGATGTCTTCCCCTCTTTTCGGCAGATGATCAACATGGATGACAACATCCACCACCGCCGATCCCGCTACAAGTACCTTTTTCACACGAGCCATCCTTTCCCGCTTCATCCGATCATTCTGTTTTATGCGATCATACAGTTCCGGACATCTGCCGGATACTGATGATCCTGTCTTATGTTCCAGCCACATCCCGCAGGACGCATCCCGCAGGACGCATCCCGCAGGCCGTATCTCGCAGGACGCATCCTGCAGACCGTGTCTCCCAGACCGCGCCTTACGGCTCAGATTCTCCGGAGCAGGGCCCAGATACCGGCCATCAGTTCATTCGGAATGATTTTGCCGAAGATCCTGTGGAGCGTGCAGACCGGCCCCGGGGTGGACACCGCAAACCGGTTCATGGTGTCTGCCATAGACCATCTGGCGACGGTTGAGCGGCTGGATGCCAGTACAAAGTGGCGGATACAGGAATGCGTATCCGCCTCCTGTGCGACCGGAATGAATTCTGTATCCTTGATCCAGTACGGACAGACCGCGGTCACAGAGATTCTTCTGCTTAACAGCTCCACCCTCAGCGACCTGGAATACCGATACAGAAAGGACTTCGATGCACAGTAGATTCCGAAATACTGAAAAGCCGAAAAAGCTGCCGTTGAACAGACATTCAGAATCCTGGCGCCTTCCTGCATATACGGAATGGACAGCTGGCACATGAGAACGGGCGCCTTGCAGTTCAGATCAACCATGCGCCCGGCATCCCGCTCCGATATATCCGCATAGCTTCCGATTTTTCCAAAGCCGGCGGCATTGATCAGAAAAGCAATGTCTGGCTTCTCCGCCTCGTAAAGGTGCCTGATTTCTGATTCGAATGAAGGACTGGTCAGATCAAGCGGGACCACCCTCAGCGGGATCCTGACGTCTCCCTGGAGGGCCTCCAGCCTGTCCCTTCTGCGCGCGATCACCCAAATCTCATCCAGCTTCTCCCCCGGATGCGCGGCCAGGCGCTCATCCAGCAGCCTTACATACTCTCTTCCGAGGCCGCTGGAAGCCCCGGTGACAACTGCAATTCTTTTCACCATCCTACCTCACAGGTTCATCCGGTCTTCGAGCTGTCTGACAACGCTCTTCAGGCATCCATCCTCAAACGGGTTCACAAGCCCTGCTTCCTTCACCAGCCCCGGGAAGAAATCCGAAGCGGACAGCCTGCACAGCTTCAGATAACTGCTCCAGGCACTCTTGTAATCCCTGTCCATCCAGACCTTGTACTGAAGTGCATCCGTCTGAGCGATACAGTAGTCGATGTAGTACAGCGGACAATCATAGATATGATGCTGCTTCTGCCAGAAGCCGCCCTGCTCATAGTAGTCATTCCCGGAATAATCCAGGTGAGGCTTGTACTGCCGCTCCAGGTCCCGCCAGACCTCGTTTCGGGTCTTCGGGTCAAGGGACGGATCGTCATAAATGATATCCTGGAACTCGTCGACCATCGTCCCGTACGGGATAAAGCAGCAGCTGTCCTCAAAGTGCATGTCCACATAGTCCTTCGCGCGCGCTCCGAAGAACAGATTCATCCAGGGCTCGGTGAAGAATTCCATCGACATGGAGTGCGTTTCAGCCGTCTCCATCGTGATATCCGCATGCTCCCGGATCGGATCATCGGCGACAAGCCAGCCCTGGAAGGCATGTCCGCACTCATGCGTGATGACATCCGCATCCCCAGAGGTTCCGTTGAAGTTCGCGAAGATGAATGGAGCCTTGTAGTCCGGCAGGTACGTCATGTAGCCTCCGGTCTTCTTTGTCCTGCGCCCGATTACGTCAAACAGATGATTGTCGCACATGAAGTCCATGAACTTTCCGGTCTCCGGTGACAGCTCACGGTACATCTTCCGTCCGGCTTCCAGGATCTCTTCCGGTGTACCAACCGGCGCCGGATTCCCGTTCTGAAAGTAGACTCCCTCGTCCTCAAAGTGAAGGCTGGAGAGGCCGAGGCGCTGTCTGCGTCTTTCATGGAGCTGCTCCGCAAATGGGACAAAATCCTGCTTCACCTGCCTGCGGAACTCTGCTATATCACTCCGTGTGTAGCAGTTGCGCATCATGCGGCAGTATCCGAGGCCGAGATAGTTCTTATATCCCATCTGTTCCGCCTGTTTCGTGCGGCACTTTACCAGCTTGTCGTAGAAGTCGTCCAGTTCTTCCTTGTGAGCAGAGAAAAAGGCGGAATACTTCTTCCATGCCTCCACGCGCACTGCCCTGTCCGGACTGTGCAGATACGGGTTCATCAGGGAAAGGTTCAGGGTCTCGCCATTCCAGTCAATCTTCGCGGTTGCAAGAAGCTGGTTGTATCCGCTCTGAAGCTTATTCTCCTCCTGCATCAGCGGCAGAATCTTCTCGTCCACCGACTTCATCGCGAGCTCTATGTTCTTGAACGCAACCTTGCCGATCTTCTCCTCCAGGTACGGTCTGAACTTCGAATGGAAAAGCATCTTCTGATAACGGACGTTCAGGTTCTGGATGTCCGGCATCACGGCATCATAAAAATCCTGCTCTCCCTTATAAAATTCATCTGTCATATCGATATCATGCCGGATCTCCGCCAGTGTCGATTCTGTCATGATATGGCCGATCATCTTATAATAGTCTTGATGGACCGCAAACTGCTTCTCTCCGCTGTCCGCCTCCGTAAAACGCTTCTCCAGATTCGCAAAATCCTTTCTTACAGCTTCCATGTCGATGCGGCTGTACGGCATCTCCTCGAATTTCATTCCTGCCTCCATTCTCTTCTCACTGTCAGACCATCTTCTGTCTGCGGGCTCCGCCCTTTCGAATATGAGTCCATGATAATACGTCGAAACCGCATTATCAAGCCGCTCTGCCCGGGATTCAGAGACCGCTTTGCCGGATCCAGCGCCCGCTCTGCCCGGGCAAAGCACCCGGCTGATCTATGCCAGAATCATTTTCCGGATGCTGCCGACATGGTTGACATCTCAAAAAGCCAGTGCCATAATGTTCTCAGACAAACACAGCAAACGCAGAAATCTTATCCTGGGGTGTGCGGCAGTTCCATCTATTTTTGAACCTACATTGACGTGAAAGGGTTCCCTATGATTGCCGTGCGGATGTCAGGCCTCCTTGCAGAGGAAGGCTGAAGTACGGCTGCGGTTACCCACCTTGGCTTATGAGCTAGGGAGTCAAAAAGTGGGGCACCGGCATTCTGGGGGTTGAGATCAAAGGGGACGTGGCGACACGTCCCTTTTCATTGAGTTCACGAGACGTTGTTCGCGCGGCCTGTCACTGTGCCGGCGATGGATTTGAAAGGATGTCCGGGACGAAAGTCCCGTGAAGGGAGAATATATGCAGCTGAAGACAAGTGATTTTTACTATGACCTTCCGAAGGAACTGATTGCGCAGGATCCGCTCACGGACCGCGCCGCTTCCCGGCTGATGGTTCTGGACAAGAAAACCGGCGAAGTGGAGCACCATATCTTCCGGGATGTCATCAACTACCTGAACCCGGGCGACTGCCTTGTCATCAACAACACAAAGGTGATTCCCGCGCGGTTGATCGGAACGAAGGCTGATACAGGTGCCAGCATCGAGGTTCTTCTGCTCAGGCAGCTCAAAGACCGTGAGTCAACCTGGGAGACGCTGGTCCGTCCTGGGAAAAAGTGCAAGGTCGGGACGAAGATATCGTTCGGGGATGGTCTTCTGACCGGCGAGGTTGTGGACATTGTCGAGGACGGCAACCGCTATATCCGGTTCAGCTATGATGGCATCTTCGAGGAGATTCTGGACAAGCTCGGGCAGATGCCGCTTCCACCCTACATTACCCATACGCTTCAGGATCGCTCCTACTACAATACAGTGTACGCAAAGTTCGATGGATCCGCGGCCGCGCCGACAGCCGGGCTTCATTTCACGAAGGAGCTGCTGAAAGAGATCCAGGACAAGGGCGTCGGCATCGCGCAGCTTACGCTGCACGTCGGGCTCGGCACCTTCCGACCCGTCAAGGTCGACAACATTGAAGAGCATCACATGCATGTCGAGCACTGCATGATCAACGAGGCCACGGCAAAGCTGATCAATGACACGAAGAAAAACGGCGGACGGATCATCGCCGTTGGAACGACTTCCTGCCGGACCCTGGAGTCCATGGCGCAGGATGACGGAACTGTCCGCTCCGGAGAGATGGACACGGGAATCTTCATATACCCCGGGTACAAATTCAAGGTGATGGATGCGCTGATCACGAACTTCCACCTGCCGGAATCGACACTGATCATGCTTGTCTCCGCTCTTGCCGGCAGGGAAAACATCCTGAACGCTTACAAAATCGCTGTCCAGGAGCGTTATCGCTTCTTCTCATTCGGGGATGCCATGCTCATCCAATGAAGCCTCTGGCATCTGAAGCTCCTGGCATCGTACGCTTTCACTTCCAGCCATCCGGGTCTTCCGGATGGCTCTTTTCTTCTCCACGATCTGTCCTTCGCCTCATTCACCCATCACCTCCCTATTGACATTCATCATCCAGTTATGCTATTTATATGCATATAAAACATGCGACTCGCATTCGCATATTGACATTTATTCCACGACGGGGCCAGTACGCACCGGCATCCCGCCCGGATCATTCAATCGTGTCAGCGTACAAGGCAATCTATACAAGGCAATGTGTACAGTGTAAACAGTGTAATCGGAAAGGTGGAACTCAGGATATGACATTTGCAGAAAAGCTGAGGAAAGCGCGGCAGGATGCCGGAATGACACAGAAAGACCTCTCTCAGAAGAGCCATGTGGCGATCCGCAACATCGCAAGCTATGAGCTCGGGGAGCACCTCCCCCGAAAGAATGAGACATATGACGCCCTCGCCGATGCGCTTGGTGTAACGGCAGATTCTCTGAAGGATGGGAATTCCGATTTCATACTCAAGGCAAAGAAACAATACGGCGGCAGAGGAAGCAGACAGGCCGAGGCACTGATCAACTCTTTCCGGGTTGCAGCCGCAGGCGGTGAACTCGATGACAATGACCTCGACTTTATAAAAGATGCCATGATGGAGACGTACTGGGAAGCCAAGAAGTACAATCAGCGGTTCAGAAACAAACGATATGCAAAGGACAAAAAGGATGATGGCGAATAAGCATGGGAAAAAACCGGCTCTTGATTCCCCTGAGCAGCTCGTCCTGTGGGCGGGGACGA
Organism: uncultured Lachnospiraceae bacterium; assembly: GCA_900555005.1. Next base: position 6,090 of record USJM01000051.1, read on the forward strand.
GGGATCCGTTCAAGATTGCAGAGAAACTTGAAATCCCGGTGATTCATAAAAATCACCCGGAGTCCGGTCTTCCCGGACTCACATGCCTGATGAGCAGCAGACCCGCAATCTTTATTAATGACGCCTATTTCGACAGCCTCATGCGGAAGAACCCTCACTACACGGAGGAGATTATGAACGATGATATGGCACAGGTAGCAGCCCATGAGCTTGGCCACGCCTGCCTTCACCGGAAGGAATTAAAGACTGCGCCCATCAGGGAATACCAGATTTTCGATGTGCATACCACCATGGAAGCCGAAGCGAACGAATTTGCCGCCGGGATCCGCATCGACAAGGGGGAACTGCTCTCTCTTTTGAATTCTGATTTCACGCTTCTGCAGGTGGCGTCCGCCATGCATGTGAATGTGAACCTGCTCATATACAGAATCGAGATGCTCCGGAAAGAAAGGCACTCTTTTCATGAGCTCCCCTATCTTCCCAAGAATAACTTCATGGGGCATATCGTTGGTTCCGGATCGTCAGAGTGGAATACCTGATACCTGTCTGATACCTGATGGAGGGGGCTCCTTCCGATTATGGAGAGAATTTACATAGCCATCGACATGAAGTCTTTCTACGCCTCTGTGGAGTGTGCTGCAAGAGGATATGACCCGCTGAAAGCACGGCTCCTTGTGGCAGATGAGTCACGGTCGGATCAGACGATCTGTCTTGCGGTTTCGCCTGCCCTGAAAGCGATCGGCGTACCGGGAAGGCCGCGGCTTTTCGAGGCAAAAAGAGCGATAAAAGACTACGAACGGCAGCATCACACAAAGATTGACTATGAAATCGCCGTCCCCCGGATGGCCCTCTATGAAAAGATCAGTGCCGAGATTTATTCTATCATTCTCCGCTATGCGGCGCCTGAGGATGTGCATGTTTACAGCATTGATGAGTGCTTCATCGATGCAGCACCGTACCTGCATTTCTACAGCGCCGAGGCGGGAAGGACAGACAGGATCCCGCACATATCATGGCGATGACGATCATCCGGGATATATTAAAGACCACTGGCATCACGGCAACCGTCGGCATCGGAACCAACCTCTACCTTGCGAAGGTTGCCATGGACATCGTGGCAAAGCACTCTCCCGCTGACGAAAACGGCGTCCGGATCGCTGAGTTGAACGAGGACAGCTATCAGTACCTTCTCTGGGACCACCGGCCCCTCACAGACTTCTGGATGATCGGTCCCGGCAAAGCCAGGACGCTCGAACGGAATTACCTCTTCACAATGGGGGATATTGCGGAGCGTGCAGAATGGAACGAAGAATGGTTTTATAAGATATTCGGAATTGACGGTGAACTTCTGATTGACCACGCCTTCGGAATAGAGCCGGTCACCATGTGGGATATCAAGCATTACCACTCTGATGCTTCTTCCCTCTCGCAGGGACAGGTTCTGCCAAGGCCATACAGGTATGGGGAAGCACGGAATGTCCTCCGGGAGATGATCGAGATGCTCTGCTCCGATATGTTCGCTCATAATACGGTCGCAAGAAACTTCAGCTGGTGGGTATCCTATGATTACAAGAGTCTTGAGGAATGGCCGAATTATGAAGGGCCCGTTGTCCCTGACTTTTACGGACGTCTTCACCCGAAGCATCACAACGGAACCGTAAGAATGCGTGAAAAAACAAACAGCTTTCAAACTGTGGTCGGCGCAGTTCTCTCCTCTTTCGATCAGAAAACCGACCACCATCTGCTGTACCGGCGGCTCGGCGTCTGCGCAGACAAAGTGGCCTCTGATGACGGCTGCTTCCAGCTGGATCTTTTTACCGATTACAGCGCGCTGGCGAAAGAAAGAAGGCTCCAGGGAGCGATGGCACAGGTGCGTCAGAAATACGGAATGAACGCTGTTTTCAAGGGAAATAACCTGCTCAAAGGAGCCAACCAGCTGGAACGGAACCGGCAGATCGGCGGCCACAGAGCCTGATTCTCTCCGCTGCGTTTCGCCTCTCCTTCACACCCCATATCAAAAGCAGGTGGCGAAAGGAAACGATATGGTTACAAACAGCACAATCGGAGCGATGGACATGCCAGCCGGTTTTAAATATGAGAAAACACACCTTATAGGACGCCCCCGCCACGAAAAATACAGCGATTTCTGGCGAAAACATATTCCGATGGATCCTGCACACCGTGCGAAGCAGTTCGCACCGTTCGATGCACTGGACGGTTTTGATGAGGCCATTGCAGAAAAAGAGATGGAAGTCTATGAGAGGAAGTGACGCAGGATGTGTACACGCTATTATGTAGAGCTGTCGCCGGAGCTCCGGCCATATGTCGAGGCAGCCGGCCGCACATCGCTGAAAGCGAAGATGGTCAGTGTGCTCGGCAAGAAATTCAAGGCAGAAGGGGAAATCCGGCCGACAGACATGGCTGCCGGAATCGCGCCGGGCAGGGATGGAAAAAAGGCGGTATTTCCCATGGTGTGGGGATATCACATCACCGGAGTCGACCATCCGGTCGTGAACGCCAGAGTCGAATCCGCGAAAGAAAAAACATCCTTTGCGGTTGATGGGCCCGTCATCGCTGTATTGTACCTGCGTCCTATTACTTTGAATGGGAACATATAAAGCGTCCGGACGGAGCCGTAAAAACCGGCCAGAAATATGCAATTCAGCCGCGGAATGCCACCGTGACCTATCTCGCCGGACTGTACCGGATTGAGGAAGAACGCGGGCTGAGATATCCGGTATTCACCGTCCTCACAAAAGAACCGGGCGAGATCCTTTCAAAAATCCACAACCGGATGCCGGTGATTCTTCCGGAAGACGCAATCGGCGACTGGGTAAAGCCGGATGCTGACCCTGGAAGAATTGTGTCTGAAGCCCTGGCAGACATGGACATGGTAGTAGAGCCATACAATCAATCTCCTTAATTTGTCCACAGATTCTTTGCTTTTTACGATTCTGTTACAGGTTCCTTATGCCCAGTTATCGATCTTCAGTCCCGGCACTCTTGCAAACTCTTTTGTATTATTTGTCACCACAGTCAGATCCAATGCCCTCGCGTGTGCGGCGATCAGCATGTCATTTGGGCCGATTGTTGTGCCTTTCTTTTCAAGCCCTGACCGAATGTCGCCATATTCCACAGCCGCATCGTCTTCAAACGGAAGCACGGCAATGTTGGACAGAAACGAGGCAAGTGCCAGCTGGTTTTTCTCCGGTTTGCTGCTCTTGCTGATCCCATACTGCATTTCTGCAAGCGTGATCGCCGAGATACAGAACTCTGCCGGGTCGTACTGCTGAAAGTGTTCGAGGACAGATTCTGGTTTATGCCTGATGATATAAATCACCATGTTGGTGTCGAGCATGAACCTGATTGTCATAATGCTTCTCTCTCCTCTGTCTTAAGATCCCCGCGGCCATCTTTCATGAAATCGTCCGTGAACATATCAAGCGACTGGAGCAGGCCTGCCCATCTGTTTTCTTTCTGGACGAGTATCACAATTTTTCCAATGCGGTTCACATCCACTTCATCCGTATCAAATCTGAAATCTTTCGGAAGCCTGACTGCCTGGCTCCCTCCGTTTGTAAATACTTTTGCTGTTTCTACCATACCCATCACCTCCTGTTACTTTAAGTATATACATAAATATATACTTTTCAAGATGCGAATCAAGATGATACGACATGCCCGGTGACTAAAATTGCCGTATCCATCTGCCTGTCTTTTTTTATGGTATCAGCGATGCAGAAAAATTCTCCTTTCGTCATCTCGCCCAGCGCCTAGAGACCATTCTCAGAGACATATGGCCTGAACGGAAGACCATGGCAATAGATAACCTGTCGGTAGAACATGCTGATTCCAACAGATGCAGGAATACCCATAACTGAAAGAATGTCTTCTGCTTTCTTCTTCATATTTTCTTCAACACGTGCATTAATATTTGCTGTTTTGATTACAAGACATCATATGGTCTAAGAATCTTAATAACTTTGTTTTCTCAACAACCTGCGATTTCTCATTTTGTTCCAGATAGAATGCAGCAGAGAAACTTCATTTTCTGTAAGCTCAAGATTGTCATATAACAGCACTTTGCGTCCCGCAGGAAAACCAGCATCAGGGAGGACTCCACGAAATGGATCGTGAGCAGACATTTGCCGCCAATCGTTCCGATCACAGAATCCATCTGGACAACTGCTGTATCCGGATATGAGATTTCAGGTGTGCTTTCTCAGCGTCGTAGAAAGTCTTGAGCAGCGTGCATTTATCAATCGTCGGACAGGCATTGCAGACATAAGGGACATGGACTCTGACTGCGCAAACCTCTTCAACGAAGTCCGGACAATGCTCATTACATCGGCATAACCGACAGTAGTTGTAGCCTCCGGTCCTCGTACAGTCTTTTCCACAGAGCAAAGGGGATTTGATCTTACAGGACATTCGGTTCTTACACGCGTTAAATGAGTACCCGGGTTTACCGGTGGCGATTTCTACGGCATACTTTCGGACTTCCCTGGAGATTGTGGCCGGATCTTAATGTATCTGGGCAGCGATCTTCTTGAAGGACATGCCCTCCTTCAAGAGTCTCTGCAGCATTAAGCGTT
>USJM01000052.1 GCA_900555005.1 uncultured Lachnospiraceae bacterium
CATCGGTTATCGCGTCGGCGGCGACCATACGCTCGACATCAACTATTTTGCGAACCACACAGGAAAGAAGACAACCTGCGACATCAACGCAAAGGGTGTGCTCAGAGACCATGCCAGGAAGGTTTTTCGCGGCACCATTGATCTGAAGAAGGGCTCGTCCGGATCGGTTGGCAACGAAAAGGAAGATGTTCTGATGATGGACGATACAGTCCGGAATCAGACACTTCCGGTTATTCTCTGCACAGAGGAGGATGTCGTTGGAAACCATGGGGCGACCATCGGGCGGCTTGACGAGAGCGTGCTGTTCTACCTTCAGTCAAGAGGAATGGACAGGGAAGCGGTCTACGAGATGATGGCCGATGCACGTGTCGCATCTGTGGTACACCTGATTGAGGACGAGCGGACCCGTGCAGAGGCAGAGCGTTATCTTGGCGGAATATCTGACAGCGTGGAAGAGTAAGGAAAAGTAAGGAACAGGGTGGGCGTGATGACAATAACACAGGATATGATTCGCCGGGTGCGGGCAGACTTTCCACTGATTACAGAGGATATCGCGTATCTTGACAATTCAGCGACAAGCCAGAAACCGCAGAGTGTGATTGACGCGGGAAAGCATTTCTACGAGACGGAGAATGCGAATCCGCTCAGGGGACTTTACAAGCTGTCAGTCGCCGCAACAGAGACATATGAGCAGGCAAGAGAAGCGGTGAGAGCCTTTCTCGGGGCCAGCAGCACAGAGGAGATCATCTTCACCCGAAACGCGACAGAGTCTCTGATCTGGTGGCCTACAGCTGGGCCCTGGACAACCTGAAGGCAGGCGACGATATCCTCGTCACCATCATCGAGCACCACTCCAACATGCTTCCCTGGCAGATGGCGGCGGAGAAGACAGGGGTGAATCTCCATTACCTGTATCCGGACAAAACGGGTGCAGTCACGGAGGAGATGTTCCGCAATGCGCTTACGCCTGAGACAAAACTGGTCTGCATGACCCAGCTGTCCAATGTCCTTGGGAGAAGCTACGACCTCAAGACATATGCGCGGATCGCACATGAGACAGGTGCGGTTTTTGTCGGAGACGGTGCACAGAGCACGCCGCATATTCCGGTGAATGTGACAGATCTGGATGTGGATTTCTTTGCATTTTCAGGGCACAAGATGCTGGCGCCGATGGGAATCGGCGTTCTGTATGGTAAAAAGAAGCTGCTGGAGCGCATGCAGCCGTTCCTGCGCGGCGGGGAAATGATCGACTATGTGACCACCGAAGGCGCAACCTGGGCGGAGCTTCCGCACAAGTTCGAGGCAGGCACCGTGAATGCAGGCGGTGCTGCCGGACTTCTGGCGGCAATTCAATATTATCAGAAGCTTGGCTGGGCGTTCATTGAGCAGCGGGAGCTGGAACTGACCCGGTATGCGATGGAGAAGATGAAGGACGTCCCGCATGTGACGCTGCTGGGCTCAGACAGACCCGAGGAGCATCACGGAATCCTGACATTCAAGGTAGACGGTGTTCATCCGCATGACATGCGGCGATGATGGACGAGGACGGGGTCTGCGTGCGGGCAGGCCACCACTGCGCCCAGCCGCTTCTGAAGTATCTGGGCGTACCGAATACAACCAGATGCTCACTGGCTTTCTACAATACAGAAGCGGAGATTGACCGCTTTACGGAAAGCCTGGCGACGCTGCGCAGCAGGATGGGATATCAGGACTGGGCCATTGACCGCGGGCGCCTCTGATGCAGTCTGACGCGGGCGGAAAGATGGAAAGGAAAGGGCAACATGCAGAATACGTTTTATAATGAAATCCTGACGGATCACAACCTGCATCCGGCACACAAGCATGATCTGCCGGATGCGAATATGCAGCTGGAAGGGGTGAACCCAAGCTGTGGAGACGATATTATCCTGAAACTGAAGGTGGAGGATGGGAAGATCGTGGACGGTGCCTATGTCGGAGACGGCTGTGCGATCTCCCAGGCATCCGCAGATATGATGCTGGATCTGGTGATCGGGAAGACGGAGGCGGAGGCCAGGAGGCTCTCGGACATCTTTCTGCGTATGATCAAGGGGCATATCACCGAGGAGGAACACGAGGAGCTGGAGGAGGCAGGTGCACTGATCGATGTCTCTCATATGCCGTCGCGTGTCAAGTGTGCTGTGCTTGGCTGGCATACAATGGATGAGATCTTTGATGAGCCGCAGAAGGCCATGGAAGAAGCCAGGCAGGGAAAAGAGGAGAACAGCGGAAGCTGATTTCAGGGGCTTTTATTCAGCCTGGAAACAGCAGACCGATTGCAGCATTGTGATACAGAGAGTGGGAAGGCTCCGGACAGCGGAAGCCTTCCTTTTTTTATGGAGGAACGAATACGATTTCGCAACCAGTTTAGCATTTTAAAGACAAATTATAAAAATGCATGTAAAACATAAATATGTCAAGGGATTGATATACATAATGCACAATACAGCAGGGAACATTTTGTGCATAAGGAGCCATTGACGGGGAAATAGAATGGGATTATGATGTAGTTACGAAAACGATTTAGTAAATCAAAGGAATCGCAGAATACATAGAAATGGGAGGTAGAAACATGAAAAAGCGTATGATGGCACTGGTCAGCATGGCCCTTGCAGGAGCGATGATTCTTCCGATGGCTGCAATGGCAGGAGAGACCGAGGCAGCTGCAGCGGGAGCGGACGAGGGCAAGGTCCTCAACATCGAGGTCTGGAACGAGGAGTTCAAGAGCAGGATCACTGATCATTATCCGGGTTATGAGAAGACAGACGATACCCATGGAAAGATCGGTGATGTGACGGTCAACTGGATCATCACACCGAACGATGACAACGCATACCAGAACAACCTTGACACCGTCCTTCCGGGCAATGCGGACGCATCGGCGGACGACAAAGTCGATCTGTTCCTGATTGAGGCAGACTACGCGAAGAAGTACATCGATGCAGATGCAAACGTTGCGATGCCGCTGAAGGATCTGGGTATCACGGCAGATGACCTTTCCAAGCAGTACAAATATACGCAGGATGTTGTAACGGACGCGAACGGCGATCTTCGCGGTACTTCCTGGCAGGCCTGCTCCGCCGGTCTGATCTACAACCGCGCTGCGGCGAAGGAAGTCCTTGGAACGGATGATCCGGCGGAAGTCCAGAAGGCAGTTGCTGACTGGGATACCTACAATGAGACAGCTAAGAAGATGGCGAATGCAGGTTATCTGATGCAGTCCACTGTCAACGATACGTACCGTGTCTACTCCAACAACGTTTCCGGACCGTGGGTACAGGATGGAAAGGTTGTCGTCGATGACAATATCAAGAAGTGGGTCGATGATTCCAAGGCACAGGTCGATGCGAAGGAAACCACGACTGCCGAGCTGTGGTCTGATGACTGGAGCAAGGGCTTCTATCCGGAAGGAAAGGTATTCTGCTACTTCGGGCCGGCATGGCTGATCAACTTCTCCATGAAGGCAGACGATGAGAAGTCCATCGCAGCGCAGGGCGGCTGGGGCCTTGTCAACGGACCGCAGGGCTTCTTCTGGGGCGGCACATGGATCTGTGCAGCACAGGGAACCGATAATCCGTCTCTCGTCAAGGACATCATGCTGAAGATGACAACAGATGATGACATTATGAAGGAGATTGCTCAGAAGGATTCCGACTGCGTCAACAACAAGGAAGTCCTGAAGGCGCTTGCATCCGATGATTCCGGCAGCAACAAGGTCCTCGGCGGACAGAATCCTTACCAGATGCTGGCAGACGGTGCGGAGAAGGTTGACATGAGCAATATCTCCATCTACGACCAGGGCTGCAATGAGGAGTTCCAGAAAGCCATGAAGAACTATTTTGACGGCAACGCTTCCTATGACGACGCACTGGCGCAGTTCAAGAGCGCGATCGTTGAGAAGTATCCGGAGCTGACCACTGACTGATCAGAAAAACAGATGATCCGGAGACTGACAGACACAGATTCGGACCAGCGAAGGAGCCTGCCCCGACGGGCAGGCTCCTTGCATGAAAAGAGACAGGTCAGATGATGGCAGCACGTGCCGGGACACCGGCTGCGCGGGACGGGCAGGGGACACCTGCCGGGATGATTCCGGGGCATACCGGAATCATGAGATCATCAGGCAACCGGAGGAGAAAGCGATGAAGAAGAAAAAAAGCGTGGTTACGAGATATAACCGCTGGGGATATATCTTCCTGATTCCGTTCGCAGTGGTGTTTGTCACATTTCAGCTGATTCCACTCTGCACGACAATTTACAACAGCTTCTTTGAAAACTATATGTCAGGCCTGAGGAAGGTCGGACCGAACTTCGTCGGTCTGAAGAACTATGCGAAGCTGCTGACCGAAGGAGACCTCGGGAAGTATTTTTGCAACACGATGATTATGTGGATTCTGGGCTTTGTACCGCAGATCATTCTCTCACTTCTTCTGAGCGCCTGGTTCACAAATCCGCAGCTGAGGCTGAAGGGACAGCGGTTCTTCAAGACGGTTATATATCTGCCGAATCTGATCATGGCGGCTGCATTCTCCATGCTGTTTTTCACACTGTTCTCCAAGGGCGGGCCGGTCAATTCCATTCTGATTGCGATCGGTGTCTTCAAGGAGCCGTATGATTTCATGGCGCACATCGGATCGGTCAGAGGACTTGTCGGGTTCATGAACTGTCTGATGTGGTTCGGCAACACGACCATCCTGCTGATGGCCGGCATGATGGGCATCCCGGATTCCCTCTATGAGGCCGCGGAGGTTGACGGGGCGACGCCGGGGCAGATCTTCTGGAGAGTGACGATCCGCTGCTCAAACCGATTTTCGTGTATGTCCTGGTGACTTCGCTGATCGGCGGCCTGCAGATGTTCGATGTTCCCCAGATCCTGACAAATGGATCCGGCGATCCGATGAGAACGTCGATGACGCTGATCATGTACCTGAACAAGCACCTGTTCTCGAAAAACTTTGGAATGGCTGGCGCGCTTTCTGTCCTGCTTCTGATCCTGACCGGATTTCTGAGCGCGATTGTTTTCCAGGTGGCGGCAAAGGACGAAGTACAGTAAGGAGGGAAGAGAGATGGCAAACCATTCAGCCGGAAAGAAAGGAAAAGGCAACAGCGTTCATGCCAGAAGAGCTGTCGCTTACATCGTCCTGATATTGATATCCTTCCTGTGCCTGTTCTGGTTTTACGTTCTGTTCATCAATGCAAGCAGATCCAATTCGGAGCTTGGCCGGGGGTTTACGGTTTTTCCGGGAAAGTATCTGGGCAAAAACTTTTATAACCTCTTTCACAGTTCGCTTCCAGTCGTCAGAGGCATGGTCAATTCCCTGATTGTTGCGGCACTGTCCGCGCTGCTCAGCACGTACTTCTCGACCATGACCGCCTATGCGATTCATGCATACAGGTTTGCAGGCCGGAAGGCAATTTTCACCTTCATCCTCGGAATCATGATGATTCCGACACAGGTGACAGCGCTGGGCTTTGTCAAACTGGTTCAGTCCATGAAACTGGAGGACAACTTCATTCCGCTCGTCATTCCGACAATCGCGGCTCCGATGACATTCTTCTATCTGAAGCAGTATATGGATTCAAACCTCCCGGGAGAGCTCCTGGAGGCTGCCAGAATTGATGGCGCCGGTGAGCTGAGGAGTTTCAACACCGTTGCGCTTCCGCTGATGAAGCCGGCCATCGCCGTTCAGGCGATATTCGCTTTTGTTACCAGCTGGAACAATTACTTCACACCGTCCCTGATTCTTCACAAGGACAAAGTGAAGACGCTTCCGATCCTGATCGCGCAGCTTCGTGCCGCGGACTGGCTCAAGTTTGATATGGGGCAGGTCTACGCGATGATCGCGTTTTCCATCTTCCCTGTCATCATTGTCTACCTGATTTTGTCAAAGAATATTGTCGGTGGTCTTGCAGCAGGCGCCGTGAAAGGCTAAGCGGCAGGATGCCGGGAAAAAGCTGTAAGTATGAAAAGAGAAAGGCCGGGGAAATGCGCCAGACGGCACATGCCCCGGCTTTTCGTGTTATCATAAAGCTGCCGGCAGTATACTTATTTCAACAAATGAACATATTTCAAGTGTAGGATGATTGCAGTGTCAAAAGTCCGTCACCACAAAAGATGATTTGACACTCATATCAAAGGATAAGCAGAATATAATGAACGGCAAGCCGCAAACAGACCATACATTCCGGGCCGGGGCGTATGGTCTGCAGACAGAGGAACAGGAATGGCAGGAATATACGGAGAATTCGCTGAGACGCTTCAGAAAGTGATGGATCAGCTGGCCGGGGAGCTTTCAGATTACAACAATGAGGTAAAGGAGAAAACCGGGGACGGGATCTACGAGCATCTGCTTGGCCGGATCAAGTCGGAGGAGAGCATGCGGGAGAAATGCGACAGAAGAGGCATTCCTCAGACGGCCGAAAGCGCGCTGCGTGTCATGACGGACTCGGTCGGCCTCCGCGTCATCACCCGGTTTATCGATGACATCTATCAGATTGTCGGGTTTTTGAGGAAGCTTCCGGGTGTCACGATTGTGCAGGAGAAGGACTATATCCGGCATGCCAAGCCGAATGGATACCGGAGCTATCATGTCATCCTGGACAGGGAGGTGCCGTATCCAGACATAGATGGCAGACAGCCTGGCCATTACTATATAGAAGTGCAGCTGCGAACCATCGCGATGGATTCATGGGCGAGTCTGGAGCATCAGCTCAAGTATAAGAAAAACATCGGGAACGAAGAACTGATTGTAAAGGAACTGAAAAGGTGTGCGGATGAGCTGGCGGGCTGTGACCTGTCGATGCAGACCATTCGGAATATGATCCGGGAGGAAGAAAACGGGGATGAGGATACTGCTTGCAGAGGATGAGCAGCAGCTGTCGAGAGCAGTCGCGGCGGTGCTGAGCCATATGGGATATGAGGTGGATGTCGCGGAGAACGGTCTTCGGGCTGTGGAGCTTTCCAGGGAAAAGACCTATGACTGTATGGTCTTTGACATCATGATGCCTGTCATGGACGGGATCGAGGCCCTCCGTCAGATACGGCAGAGCGGCGATGTGACGCCGGTCATCATGCTGACGGCCAAGTCTGAGGTCAGTGACCGGGTCACAGGACTCGATGCGGGAGCGGATGATTACCTGACAAAGCCCTTCGCGATCGCTGAGCTGGCTGCCCGGATCCGCTCTCTGATCCGGCGCAATGACTCCTATACGCCGAAGGTGATCTCCTGCGGCAATGTCAGCCTGGACACGACAGAGCTGGAGCTGAAGGCGGAGAATTCAATCCGGCTTTCCGAGAAGGAAATGCAGCTGATGGAGCTGCTGATCCTCAATTCCGGAAAGGAGCTGACGGCTGCACAGATTCACGACAAAATCTGGAAGGGTGATGAAAACACACCGGAAGGGGTTGTCTGGATGTACATCTGTTATCTCAGAAACAAACTGGAGGCGGTCGCAGCGAATGTCACGATCCTCGGCGGAAAGGAAGGCCCGTATTCGCTGAAGGAAAGGGCGGCCTTGTAGAGAAGCAGGGAGGCAGGCGGCATGGAGAAAAAACTGAAGAGAAAATTTATCCTGTTAGGGGTTGCTGCGGTTCTGATCCTTCTGCTGCTGGTCGGGGCGGGATTTCATTATTTCTCCTACCGGCAGATGTACCGGTCCCTGGATCTGACGCTTTCCTACGTCATCAATCATTCTGACGCCTATGAGGAAGGGTCGGGAATCGCATCGAACTCTGAGAAAGAGTGGACAGGAGAGGGAACGGAGGCCGAGACAGAGGGGCTGATCATTACCGGAATCAAGGATGGAGATGTGTCAGTGAAAACCCTGCCGGAGGATGAACACAATTTGCTGGAAAAACTGGTCATCGGTTTCCGTGATTTTGGAGATTCAATCGCCGGCAATGTGGAACTCACGCCCGAGAGCCGGTACAGGATGCGGTATTTCCTGATTACCCTGGATGAGAATGGAAATGTTGAGAAAACAAGTCTGTCTCATATTGCAGAGATCAACGAAGAGACTGCAAGGCAGCTGGCCCTGAATCAGTACAGGGTCCATAAAAAGAGCGGAATGATTGAATATGCCCGCTCCAGTTACTATTATAAGTCCGTGCCCCAGCCGGACGGCCGCACAGTGATCGGATTTCTGGAATGTACGCAGGAAGTACGGAGCGTCAATGCCATGCGGGCGATCACACTCCTGGTCTGCATGTTCGTCGTGGTACTCTTCGTTGTGATTCTCAGGCTGCTGTCGCGGCGCGCGATCGCGCCCTACGTGGAGAATATCATCAGCCAGAAGCAGTTTATCACGAATGCGAGCCATGAACTCAAGACGCCGCTTGCCATCATATCGGCGAATGCCGAGGCAATCGAGATGATCAATGGCAAAAGTGAGTGGACAGATAACATCCTGGCGCAGGTCAGACGTTCGACCGGCCTGATCAACAGCATGCTCGCCCTGGCGAGGATGAGTGAGACACAGAAGATCGAACTGACACAGGTCGGGCTGAGCGATGTCGTACGGGAAAGCGTCACGGACTTTCTGCCGGTGGCCGGTCAGAAGGGGCGAAAACTGGAGTCAGAGATCGCAGACGGCATCTTTGTCATGGGAGACAGGAACCTGCTGATGGAGCTGAGCAATATCCTGATTGACAATGCCGTCAAATATTGCGATGATGACGGAACCATCCATGTTACGCTTCGGAAGAAGGGGAAGTCTGGCGCGGTCCTGTCTGTTGCAAATGACTATCAGGATGGCGCCGGTATGGACTGCAGCAGATTCTTCAGGCGGTTCTACCGGGGAGACAGCTCAACAACAGCGGCATGGAAGGACATGGAATCGGACTTTCAATGGCAAAGTCGATCACGGAGAAGATGGGCGGCAGCATCGGTGCGGCGTGGAAAGATGGCATCATTACATTCACAGTCAGTCTGTGAATCTGTCCTTCTGCCGGCAGATTCTCCCGGTTTGGGGAAGAGGATGTACAGGCAGACGGATGATGAAGACAGCAGTTCAGAAGGAGGAGAGCAATGAGTAAATGGCAGCGTTTCCGGTATCAGCCATGTCTTCCGCTTGGGGAGGACGGCAGGCGGGTGACAGGTTCCCCGTCACACATTGACCTGTCACGGAAAGCGGCATCTGAAGGGATGGTGCTTCTGAAGAATGAAGAGAACGCCCTTCCGCTCCGGAAGGGCGAACGGGTCGCTCTCTTCGGAAAAGGATCGGCTGATTATGTCAAGGGTGGCGGCGGATCCGGCGATGTGACATGCGCCTATGTCCGGAATCTGTGCGACGGGATGCGGCTCAAGGAGAAGGAAGGAAAAGTACAGGTCTTTGGAAAGCTGTCTGAGTTCTATGAACAGAATGTCAGGAAGCAGCTGGAGACCGGGGCGGAGCCGGGCATGACGGTGGAGCCGGAGCTTCCGGAGGCGCTTCTTCAGGAAGCGAGGGAACATGCAGATACGGCAGTTATCACCATCTGCCGGTTCTCCGGAGAGGGCTGGGACCGCCGGACCATCGTGAACAAGGATGATCCTTACAAACTTGATCCGACCGAACAGAGGATGTTTGACCTTTCAGCGAAGATCTTCCCGGATGGCGATTTCTATCTGACGGATGCAGAGAAAGAGCTGGTCCGACGTGTCACGGCCCTCTTTCCGAAGGTGATTGCGGTCCTGAACGTCGGCGGGATGGTCGACAGCGAGTGGTTCAGAAGCGATGGCCGGATTCAAGGCGCCCTTCTTGCATGGCAGGGAGGGATGGAAGGCGGTCTGGCCATGGCGGATGTGCTGACAGGCGATGTCAATCCGTCGGGTCATCTGACAGATACATTTGCGAAGGAGCTTGACGATTATCCATCGACAGCCGGCTTCCACAAGTCGACAGCCTATGTCGATTATGAGGAAGATATTTACGTCGGCTATCGATACTTTGAGACCATTCCCGGAAAAAAGGAGCGGGTCAATTATCCGTTTGGATTTGGACTGTCCTACTCAGAGTTTGTGATGATGCCGACTTTTGCGTCCTTTACAGAGGAGGGAGGCGGCCAGATCCTGCTCTCTGTGAAGGTTACGAATGTTTCGCAGACCCCCGGAAAAGCGGTCGCACAGGTCTATGCGCAGATTCCGCAGGGAAAACTCGGAAAGCCTTCCAGAACACTGGTGGCGTTTGGAAAGACAGCGCTGCTTGGAGCCGGTGAGGCGCAGCAGATCGATCTGACCTTCCCCATCAGCCGTATGGCATCCTACGATGACACGGGCAAAGTTCAGAAGTCCGCGTGGCTGCTGGAAGCCGGAACGTACAGGTTCTATGTTGGAAATGATGTCCGGGACAATTTCCGGATCCCGTTTGAGTGGTCGCTGGAGCAGACAAGGATTCTGGAGCAGGAGAGCCCGAAGTGTGTTCCGCATAAACTGAAGCGGAGGCTGCTGGCGGACGGGAGCTATGAGGCTCTTGAGACAGATGAGAACGAGCGTCCGGAGACGGAGCTGGATTCTCCGGTACCAAAGGGGACG